>CAMEET010000073.1 GCA_945915085.1 uncultured Treponema sp.
GAATTCTTGGGGGAATTATGAAATACGGTTATTTTGATGATGATAATGCTGAGTATGTTATCACTAGACCTGACACACCAACCAGTTGGAGCAATTATCTTGGTTCAACAGTTTATGGTGCTGTAATTACAAATAATGCTGGTGGTTATGGTTTTTATAAATCTGGTGCACAGGGACGTTTTATGCGTCTGCGTTTCAATTCCATTCCTATGGATCAGCCAGGACGTTATTTTTATCTTCGTGATATGGAAGATGGTGATTTCTGGTCAGCTTCATGGCAGCCAGTAGGAAAACCTCTTGATCAGTATAAATCTGAATGCCGCCACGGTACTGCTTATACAACTATTACTTCTGAATATAAAGGAATTAAATCTGAAACAAAATATTACGTTCCTCTTGGACAGAATTTTGAATATTGGCGTCTGAAAGTTACTAACAATTCTGACAAAGTGCGCAAAATCCGTCTTTTCTCTTACTGTGAATTTACAAATCAATGGAATACAACTCAAGACCAGGTTAATCTTCAGTATTCTCTGTTTATTGCAAAAGGTGAAAAAGTAGGCGACAATCTTTTGCGATTTGTTTCTCAGGACAATCTTTACATTCAGCATCCTGAATATGATGTGGGTGGTGCTTACATGAGCGAATGGGTTGCTCTTGTAGGTACTCCAATGACTGGTTTTGACACAAGCCGTGAAGCTTTCATTGGAACTTACGGTTCTTATGAACATCCAAAAGCGGTTGTTGATGGAGCTTGTACAAACTCTGAAGCATTTGGTGACAACACTTGTGGAACTGTTCAGGGTGATTTGGAACTTCAGCCTGGCGAAACAAAAGAAGTCATGCTCATGCTCGGTATTGATGATGCTTTGGCTGTTGGTCAGAAAATTGTTAATGAATTTGGTACTTTCAAACGTGCTGATGAAGAATTTGAAAAACTTGTAAATAACTGGCATGCAAAACTTGGTTCTTTCAAAGCAATCACTCCTGATGAAGATATTAATCATACTGTAAATGTATGGGGACTTTATAACTGTTTGATTACATTCGCATGGAGCCGTGCTGCTTCTCTTGTTTATAATGGAGAACGTGATGGACTTGGTTATCGTGATTCTGTGCAGGATATTCTTGGAATTTCTGCTGCAATTCCAGAAGAAGCAGAAGAACGTCTTGTGCGCATGATTTCTGGTCAATGTCAAAATGGTGGCGCTGTTCCTGTTATTTCAAAAGACTTTAATGCAGGTCACGAAAAAGCTCCAAAACCTGAAGAATTCCGTTCTGATGACTGTGAATGGTTCTTCAATGCAGTTCCTTGTTATGTTGCAGAAACTGGTAATTTTGATTTTTATAATAAAGTTGTTCCTTATGCTGACGGTGGAGAAGCAACTGTTTATGGACATTTGCGTCGCGCTTTGGAATTCAACTTGGAAAGAATGGGTGCCGACGGACTTCCTTGCGGTCTTTTGGCTGACTGGAACGACTGTCTGAAACTTGGATATCATGGTGAATCTTTATTTGTTGCTTTCCAGTTGCGTCTGGGACTTACTACTTATGCTGATATTTCTAAACGTCTTGGAAAAGATAATGAAGCAAAGTGGGCTTTAGAACAGCGTGAAACATTGGATGCAAATATTCAGAAAAAATGTTGGGATGGAAAATGGTTTATCTGGGCCATTGCTGAGGATGGAACTGTATACGGAACACAGTCTATTGAAGAAGGGCAGATTTACTTTAATACTCAGGTTTGGGCTGTTCTTTCTTCTGCAGCAACTGCTAAACAGGCACGCATTTGTATGGAATCTGTAAAAGAAAAACTTGCTACTCCTTACGGTTTGATGCTTTGTGCTCCTCCATTTGTAAAAACTCGTTCTGACATTATGTCTTCAGTTGTTTTCCTTCCTGGTATTAAAGAAAATGCCGGTATTTTCAATCATACACAAGGATGGGGAATTATCGCTGAGACTATGCTTGGAAATGGTGACAGAGCTTACGAATATTGTAAAGCTGCTATTCCTGCTGCATACAATGATAAAGCTGAAATCCGCCAGAGTGAACCTTATGTTGTTGGTCAGACAACTTATTCAACATTCTCAAAGCGTCCTGGAAATACTCGTGTAAGCTGGCTTTCTGGTGCTGGAACATGGTCTTATTATGCAATCACTCAGTATATGCTTGGTATCAAACCACAATATGAAGGACTTTTGATTGATCCTTGTATCAAATCAGATTGGGATGGATACAAAGTTGAACGCCGTTGGAGAAAAATGAACTTGAAGATTGAAGTAAAGAATCCTCAGCATGTTTGCAAAGGCGTGGAATATATGGAAGTGGATGGAAAACGTCTTGACTCTGCTGTAATTCCAGTAGAAATGCTCAAAGACGGCTCAAATGTTGTAGTTTACATGGGCAAAAACTCTCAGCCAGTTCCTGTTGAAAGAGTGTAATAAGTCTTTTATTTCAATTCAGACAGATCTTATTTTTTAATGTCTGTCTGAAATCTTACTCATAATTCTATAAAAAAAACAGAATTTTGATGGTAAAATTGCCAAAAAAATTCTGTTTTTTCTTTTTTTTACTCAAATTATCAAATTTCATGTAAAATTATAGTGTATTCTCATAATTGCAAAAGGTAAAAAACTAAGTCATTATTTTCAGCGCTGGACTAAGTTTTGGAGGAATTTTGGCAAATCTAAATCTATTAGCTAATGCATTAAGTTTTATTGAAGATCATCTTTGTGATGAAATCAAAACGGAAGATATTGCTCAGACTTGCTGTGTTTCAAAATCATCTTTGGAAAAAACATTTAGGTTCACGACACATTTTTCTGTTTATGATTATATCACAAGACGGCGGATGAACAATGCAGCCAAACTTTTGATAGAGAAGCCAGAATTAAGCATTTTGGATGTGGCAGTAGAATATGGTTATTCTAGTCACGAAGCTTTTACTAGAGCTTTTTGTAAAGTGTGGAAATGTAATCCTATGGAGTATCGCAAGTTGAAATATAAAAGACTTCGTCCATTCGATTTTTTTCCTCAGATTACAGGAGTTATGCAATTAGAAGGAGAAAATTTTATGAGAAGATCTTTGGATATTTCTGAACTTTATGATTTTATAAAAGAAAGAAAAGATTGTTATTTTGTTTGCTGTGATATACATCATATGATTGAAATTAATGAGGTGAGTCGTGAAGCCGGTGATATTGCCATCATTGAAGCGATGAAAAGGATGGAAGATTCCAGCAACGAAGATGATGTTGTGTTTAGGATTGGCGGCGATGAGTTTGTAATCCTGACTAATTCAAAAGATAAAAACTATGCTGATGACATTTGCAGGAAAATTCTTTCGATGAACGGAAAATTGCTTCCTTATGACAAAGCTGAAGTTCCGCTCAAACTTTATGCCTCGTCAATCAAACTTTCTGATAACAAAACTATCCGCTATAACGAAATTTTCCAGGAACTACAGGTTACTTGTCGTACAAAACAAGAACAACAGTAATTGTTTTAAATAAAGGGAAACAAAGGGGACAAACCTCGTCTTAGCACACACAAGGTCTGTCCCCCTTGCCCATTCTTTTCTAAGTTTTCAGCAAGCATCTCTTAGTCAGTCGCCTTTCACAGCTCGCTAATCGCTCGGTTCTTCGAACTCGACTTCGTCGACTGCTCAAGCCTCGGTGCGCTGTGTCGTATAGAACCCTGCACATCAGCCTGTCAGCTGGCGAAATATATAAGGTCTGTCCCTTTTTTACAAAATCTTTTTAAGTGGTTTTGCAACTAACTGAACGACTGGCCCTAAAAGAACTGACATCACTACAGAGCCAATCACTGAACCTTGAATGCCGTCTTTTGAAAAAAGAATTCCAAACAAAACTCCAATTCCGACTGCTGAAAAATCAAAAAGCTGACGGACAATAAAATATGGAACTTTTGGAAGCGCGTTTCCGATGATGGCAGGAAGCGCATCGTAAGGTGCAACACCCATCTGAGCATTCATGTAGATTGCAGCTACAATCACAAAAAGTAAAAGTGCCGTTGCAAAGAAAACAAGTTTTATAGCAAATCCGCCGTTTGCAATAAAATCTGCAAGTCCAATGTTTGACCAAAGCCAGCGGCAAAAATCAACCACAAAACCAATCAGAATCATGTTTGCAAGAGTTCCAAAGCCTATCATCTGCGCTCCGAAAATAAGAACGAAAATAAACATAATTCCATAAGTGATGACTTCTGTGGGACCTAATGAAAGCCCGATGACATGTGAAATGTTTAGATTCATAAAGCTTGCCGGGTCTGTCCCCCAACCAACTTCCACAAGAATAGAAACAAAAACACCCATAAGAAGTACTGCTGGGAGCATGAACGAAATTCTTTTTGCAAAATTTGGAACTATAAACTGTTTGAGTGAAAAATTGATTTTCATAATGATTCCTGTAAAAAATTCCCATAATTTTCATTTTATAATTTTTTTAATTTAAAAAATAATTTAGGGAATTAACTAAAATTTTACTTGGAACACGTGGCAAGGATAGAAAGGGCGGCGAAGCCGTTCCGAAGCGTAGCGAAGGAATGAAGCGCTAGCGCAACCCTGAATAGCCTGTTTGCGGTTTACCGCAAGCCACCCTTATAATCCTTAGTCTTCCATTTTTTTGTATTCTTCGAATTTTGTTAGAACCTCTGCATCTGGTTTTGTCAAAAGTGAAACAAGAACTGTTACTACAAGACAAACGATGAAAGCTGGTAAAATTTCATAAAGTCCGAAGATTTTTGCAACTGATGCTGGAATATAATGCCAGACAACATCTGTGATACCGCCGCAAATCAAACCTGCAATAGCACCTGGAGCAGTCGTACGTTTCCAGTAAAGTGAAAGAAGAATTAAAGGACCGAATGTTCCACCAAATCCTGACCAGGCAAATGATACGAGGTTAAAAATAGAAGATTTTGGATTTAACGAAAGAAGTAAGGCGATTAAAGCAATGAGGAAAACTGTGAATCGGCTTATTATCATAACTTCTTTTTCTTCTGCATTCTTTTTGATTAATCCTTTGAAAATGTCCTGGCTTACAGCTGATGATGCGGCAAGAAGCTGAGAGTCTGCTGTAGACATGGATGCGGCAAGAATTGCACAAAGGAAGATTCCTGCGATGAAGGCTGGATACATACTTTTCATTGTTTCTGAGAAAACTGTTTCTGCACTGACTGAATCGAGTGTGATTCCGAATTTTTTCAAGTATACTGTACCGA
This sequence comes from uncultured Treponema sp., assembly GCA_945915085.1. Taxonomy (GTDB): domain Bacteria; phylum Spirochaetota; class Spirochaetia; order Treponematales; family Treponemataceae; genus Treponema_D. The sequence continues at coordinate 5,245 of CAMEET010000073.1, forward strand.
GAGTACCGATTAAAATTGCACCGATGTATGAAATAATCATCCAGATGATGCCGATGCGTCGTGCTTTTCCTACTTCAGAATTTGAACGGATTCCCATGAAGCGCACGATGATGTGTGGCATTCCAAAATAACCAAGTCCCCATGCCAAAGCAGAAGCAATACCCATTCCGTCAAAAGCTTTGAGTTCTGTACCAGCTAACTCCTGAAAGTTTTTGAATACATTAATAGAATCGCCAACTCCACCGATTGAAAAAACTACAATCAATGTTGAAACGATGAATGCGATAAAAATTAATGAACCTTGTAAAAAGTCCGTTGTACAAACAGCTGTATATCCGCCTGTGATTGTATAACAAAGGATAACAACAAGTCCAATTGCAAGTCCTGCATGATAGTTCAAACCAAAAACTGAATTGAAAAGTTTTGCACAAGCTACAAATCCTGATGCAGTGTAGATTGTAAAGAACAATACAATAAAAATCACAGATACTATGGAAAGTATATGTGATTTGTCTTTAAATCTATTTGACAGAAATTCTGGGATAGTAATTGAGTCACCAAATGTGATGGAACATTTTCTCAGTGGTTTTGCAACAAAAAGCCAGCTTAAGTAAGTTCCCACAATGAGCCCGACAGCTGTCCAAATACTTTCTTGTACGCCACCAAGATAACAAAGACCTGGAAGTCCCATTAAAAGCCATGCTGATGAATCTGATGCTTCGGCTGAAAGTGCAGTTACCCATGGACCAACTTTTCGTCCCCCCAAAAAGAAATCAGCAGAGCTGTTGTTTTTGCTGGCATTTCTTAAACCTACGTAAATCATAATCCCAAGATAGATTACGAACGCTGCAATCTTTGCAATCATCTGTGCAGTCATTTTTCCTCCTATTAAACACCGCGTTAGCGGCGAGCCACGGATGGCGAGAATAAGTTTGCAACGCAAACTAGCGATAAAAATTACAGGGAAGTAATTTTTAGCAACCTCCTATTAAACACCGCGTTAGCGGCGAGCCGACATGTTTAAAAAAGATGTATTATTATACAGAATTTTTGCATAAAAATACAAGTGGAATTTTGATTTGTGTGAGGGGAAGAGATTTCTGTAAAAACAGGGACAGACCTCACTTTTAAATCCTATATATCACTCTAAGTCAAGTCTATTGTTAATATCATCAAATTGTGTTATATTTTGTTTATGAAAGTTGCAATTTTTTTTGGTTCTAAATCTGATAAGGATACGATGAAAAAGGCTGCCGACGTTTTAAATGAATTCGGTGTGGATTTTAAGGCATACATCATTTCGGCTCACAGAGCTGGAGTTTTGCTGAAAAAAACAGTTGAGCAGGTAGAAAAAGAAGGCTGTCAGGTGATTATTGCTGGTGCAGGTCTTGCTGCGGCTCTTCCAGGTGTGATTGCAGGAATGACTGTTCTGCCTGTGATTGGTGTTCCTCTTGAATGTGTTAGTGAAAAGTCAAATGGTCTTGGCGGAATGGACGCTTTGTTGAGCATTGTGCAGATGCCTCCTCAGATTCCTGTTGCAACTGTGGGCATTAATAGCGCAAAAAATGCTGCATATCTTGCTTTGCAGATTTTAGCTTTGCAGGATGCTGATTTGGCAAAAAAACTTAAGGATTTTAGAGCAAAACTTGCAGCTGATGCTGAAGCTTCCGGTCTTGATGTGAAGTTTTAATATAAATTTGGGGCGTTGCGGGGCGACCTGCGGCTTTTTTTGAAGATTTATTTTTTTTTGCATTGTTGCGAATGTTTGCCCCGCTAGAAGGGGTAGCGAGCAACGAAGTGCGAGCTAGGGGGAGACTTCCCCCTCCAAATATTTGTTTATTATATAGAAAATATTTTTCAGGAGTTTTTTATGGCATCTTATAAAGAATCTGGTGTTGATGTTGAAGAAGGTTACCGTGCGGTTAATAAATATAAAGAACATGCAAAAAGAACTGCAATTCCTGGTCTTTTGACTGGACTTGGAAGTTTTAACGGTATGTTTGAAGTACCTAAAGGAATGAAAAATCCTGTTATTGTAAGCGGTACTGACGGTGTTGGCACGAAACTTGATATTGCTTTTAAAATGAAAAAATATGACACAGTTGGTATTGACTGTGTTGCAATGAGTGTAAATGACATTCTCTGTTCAGGTGTGCAGACTTTGTTTTTCTTGGATTATGTTGCATGCGGAAAACTTGAGGCTGATGTTGCAGCTGACCTTGTAAAAGGTGTTGCTGACGGTTGTGTTGATACTGGCTGTGCTTTGCTTGGCGGTGAAACTGCCGAAATGCCTGATTTTTATGATGACGGCAAGTATGATTTGGCTGGTTTTGGTGTTGGCGTGGGCGAAAAATCTGAAATGATTACTGGAGAGAATATCAAAGACGGTGATGTTTTGATTGGTCTTTCTTCGACTGGAGTTCATTCTAATGGTTTCAGTCTTGTGCGCAAACTCGTACAGAATTTTGATGATCCTTTTGTTTTGGATGGAAAAGATACTGGAAAAACTATTGGTGAAGTTCTTTTGACTCCAACCCGCATTTACGTAAAACCTGTGATGGAAGTTTTGGAAAAATATCGCAAGGCTATTCATGGTATGGTTCATGTTACTGGCGGTGGTTTTTATGAAAACATCCCTCGTATGTATCCTAAGGCCGAAAATGGTAAAAAGCAGCTTATTTCTGTGATTAAACGTGATAGTTGGGAAATTCCTCCTGTTTTTGGTGAACTTATTCGTCGTGGTGCAGATTTGGATAGCATTTATAACACTTTCAATATGGGAATTGGTTTTGTTCTTGCTGTTAATGAAAAAGAAGCTGATGCTATTTTGGATATGTTTAATAACAATGCTTCTAAATATCATAAAGATTATTGTCCTGATATGAAAGCTTATAAGATTGGTCGTGTTGAATATGCAAAAGGCGATGTAAATGGACAAAAAGACGCTGTGATTTTTGAATAGTTTTCTATTGAAATATTTCTGCTTGATTTGGTGAGGAAAAATGAAATCTAAGGTTGCTGTTCTGGTAAGTGGCGGTGGTACTAATCTTCAGACTCTGATTGATTTTGAAAAAGAAAAGGGATGTGAATGTCCTTATGAAATTGCTGTGGTAATTAGTGACCATAGGGATGCTTTTGCTTTGCAAAGAGCTCAGAAGGCTGGTATTCCGGCAGCTGTGACTTCTCCTTTCAGTGTGATGGGAAAAGAAACGGCTCAGAATGCAACTCGGGATGAAAAACGTCTTGCTGTTTCGAATGCTATGCTTGAACAGTGTCAGAAATATGATGTTCAGATTGTTGTTGAAGCTGGTTGTCTTACTGTTTTGTCTGGTGATATTTTGAAAGTTTATGCAAACAAAATTATCAATCTGCATCCTGCTTTATTACCGAAGTTTGGTGGAGTAGGTATGTGGGGACATCATGTGCATGAAGCAGTTCTTGCAAGTGGTGAAAAAGAAAGTGGTTGTACTGTTCATCTGGTGAATGAAGTCTGTGATGGTGGCGAAATCCTTTTACAAAAAAAAGTTCCTGTTTTACCTGATGATACTCCTGATTCTCTTTATGCAAGAATTGCACCGAAAGAACATGAAGCTTTACTCGAAGGTCTTTTGCTTCTTTGTAATCGTCTGTAATATTAAAATTTGAATAACTTTATGAATACGCTTGTAAATACTACGCTCTGTTATATTCAGAAAGATGATTGTTATCTGATGCTTCATCGTGTAAAAAAGAAGAAGGATTATAACAAGGATAAATGGATTGGCATTGGCGGTAAGTTTGAAAATGGTGAAAGTCCTTTTGATTGTATCAAACGCGAAGTTCTAGAAGAAACCGGGCTTGTCTTGAATGAAGAAAAACTTGAATATCGGGGAATTGTTACTTTTGTCTGTAAGAATTCAGAAGCTCCAGATGGTTTGTTTACCGAGTTTATGCATATTTTCTGGTGCAATAGTTTTGATGGCTCGTTGATTTCCAGTGACAAATGTGATGAAGGTGTTCTGGAGTGGGTTCCAAAGAACAGATTGAATGATTTACCTCATTGGAAAGGTGATGAGATTTTTTTAGATTTGATTGAAAGACATGTTCCTTTTTTTTCGCTTAAACTGAACTATGATGAGAAAGGGAATCTTCTTGATTCAAAAATATCTTAGCCAGTTTTTCACAAGTTTTTTTCGCAGATTATTGTTCAGATTACTTGACAATTTTTTTACTTTTATCTATTATCTAAAATACTTTTATCTTTTTGACAGGAGGTTAATTCCAATGGATAGTTTTGTGTTTATTAATAGTGTTAAGTTTGGACTTAGTCTCCTTATGGTCGCAAGAGATTAAATCCTCGCTTAAAACTATATCCTCTTTTCGTCCACACTTCCTCGCAGTGTGATTATGTCGTGTTCGGTTCTGCCGAAAATCAGTTTATTTATTGTTTTTTTAAGAAATTGTGTCAGCTGAAAAGGTTTGATTGCAGTGTTTTTCCTTTTGGATAAATTATCTGTAAACAAAATGATTTTTTTGTGCTCAATCATTTTGTGTTTTATGCTTTTCTGGCACTTTTCCAGGTTGCAATTCTATTGATGTACTTTTTTGGGATAATTGTCGGGTAGAATTTGCTTTTTTGTGTTCGGAGTATTATCTAAAATGAAAGAAAAAACTGAAAAACTGCATTTATCGCGTTATATCAGGCGATATGCGTTTTTGTATTTGATTGCTGTGTTTGCTATGGTCAGTGGAACTGTTTTGGACATGATTTTTCCAATGATTATGCAGCATATTGTTGATGATGTTTTGGTTGCCCGCAAAATGGAGGTTTTTAGCGGACTTTTGCTTGCTGTGCTGTCGGTGGGCGTAGGAAGATTTATTTTTCAATATGTAAAAGAGTTTTTGTGCGATGTCTGTGGAAGTAGAATTGCTTCTGAAGTACGCATCAATCTTTTTCAGAAAATTCAAAGTCTTTCGGCAAACTTTTTTGATGGAATAAACAGCGGTGAATTGATGAGCCGTGTAAAAGATGACGTAGACCGCATTTGGGATATCACAGCGTATATGGGCATTTTGATGGCAGAAGTTTTTGTGCGCGTTGTATCAACAATTTACTTTATGATTAAAATAAACTGGATGCTTGCAATCCTGCCGATTCTGGGAATGTTTGCTGCTGGTGCCATTGCAATTATGATGGAAAACCGTCTGGATAATCTGTATGGCGAACTTGCACAGAAAAATTCTGAATTGAACAATACGGCTGCTGAAAATCTTTCGGGTGTAAGAACTGTAAAGGCTTTTGCAAAAGAAGGTTTTGAGATTGCTAAATTTCATAAACACAATCAAAAGTATTATGAATTGAATATTGATTTAAGTCGCGTTTTTGTTAAATTCAATCCTATGATTCAGATGATTGGGCGTGCTTTGAATGTACTGATTATTTTCTTGGGCGGTCTTATGGTTATAAAAGGAAATCCTTTTGGGAAAAACCTTTCGATTGGAGAACTTACTGCTCTTGTTTCTTATGTTGGTAACATGATTTGGCCGATGGAAATGCTTGGCTGGCTTACAAATGGTCTTTCAAGTGCAAAAGCTTCGTTGAAGCGAATTGACAAAATTTATGCTGAAACTCCAAATATTCAGGATAAATCGGCTTTGGAAGATTCTGGTTTTGATGATGAAGATTTGAAGTCGGCTTTGTTCACAAGTGATGATTTGAGCGGAAACATCAGTTTTGAAAATGTGTGCTATGAATCTGGTGGTCGTGAAATTCTGCATGATGTAAGTTTTGATATTAAAGCTGGTCAAACTCTTGGAATTATGGGAGCTACTGGTTCTGGAAAAACTACTATCATAAATCTTTTGAAAAGAATGTATGATGCTACTTCGGGCGTTATCAAGATGGATGGAACTGATATTAAAGAAATTCCGCTTCCTGTTTTGAGAAGGTCTATTGCGTGTGTTATGCAGGATATTTTCCTTTTCAGTGATACAATTGACGGAAATATTCGTCTTGGTTCTAAAGAAACTATGACAAAAGCTCAGGTACGCATGGCGTTGGAAAAATCTCATTCTGCTGAGTTTGTGGATAAAATGGAAGAAAAAGAGCAGACTGTTATTGGTGAACGAGGGGTTGGTTTGAGTGGCGGACAAAAGCAACGCATTACAATTGCACGAGCGCTTGCCAGAAAAACTCCTGTGCTTGTTCTGGATGATTCTACTTCGGCACTTGATACTGAAACTGAACTGGAAATTCAGCATGTTCTGGCTGAACTTTCAGGTATGACTAAAATTATTATTGCTCATAGAATTAGTGCGGTGCGGAATGCAGACAAAATTATTGTGCTGGATAAAGGAAGAATTGTGGAAGAAGGTACGCATGAACAGCTTCTTTTGAAAAATGGTTTATACAAAGAAACTTATGATTCGCAATATTGATTTTGATGTTTAGTTTTTTGCATTATGATTTTTTTGATGAAAAAAATACTTGAAGTTTTGATTTGTTCTGATGGGATGTAAACGGTGAGCGCTGGGAACCCCTGCGAAGCAGTCCCCGAAGGGGATGAGCGGTAGCGA
>CAMEET010000074.1 GCA_945915085.1 uncultured Treponema sp.
AGTGGAAAAAGTACACTTTTGAATATTATCGGAGGAATTGATAAATTTGAAAGTGGAAGTGTGATTGCTGGAAAATGGGATGTCGGTAATCTGAATGAAAAACAGATTTCACAATACCGTTCGCTTTTTTTAGGATTGATTTTTCAGTTTCATTATCTTTTAAAAGATTTTTCTGCACTTGAAAATGTTTACATGCCGGCGTTAATTGCTGGAATTCCGAAAAAAATTGCCATAAAAAAAGCAGAACAGCTTTTGGAAGATGTTGGAGTTTATGACAGAAAAAATCATCTTCCAGGGCAGCTTTCTGGAGGTGAAAGACAGCGTGTTGCCGTTGCAAGATCATTGATAAATAATCCAAGTCTTATTCTTGCCGATGAACCGACTGGAAATTTGGATCCAGCAAATGCAGAAAAAATTGGAAATCTTCTATTTTCTATGGTAGAAAAATATCAAAAAACTTTAATTCTTGTTACGCATGATTTAAATCTCGCAAAAAACGGTGATGAGCAATTACGAATTGTGGACGGTAAACTTCAATGAAATTATTTTCATCAATTTTTTTTGCAAAAAGTTTAATTCTCCCTAAAACAGAAAAAAAATCATCTGCCAGGAAAAGCATTATTGGTGCGATGGTTTGTATAGGATTAAGCATTATACCTTTGATTCTTGTGATTTCCATTTCGAACGGAATGATTAACGGAATGACGCAGAGAATTATCGGTTTGTCTTCGGGGCATTTAAAATCTTACGTTGCTCCAAGTATAACACAAGTAAAAACAGAAGAATCTTTTGTGGAATATGCAAAAGGATTGATGGAAATTGAAGGAATTACAGCCAGTTATCCAGAAATTCAAATTTCAGCGTTGGCTTCTGGAAAAAATATTCGTTCTGGAATTGAAATTCGTGCAATGCAGCCAGATATTTTTGAAAAAAACATTTCATTCAAAACATTATTTGAAATAAAAGCGGGATCTCTTCAGGATTTTCAGGAAAATCAAAAAGTCTGCATAATCGGAGAAAAACTTGCTTCCGATTTAGATTTAAAAACTGGAGATTCAATCAAAATAATCACCACAAAGAATTCTAAAAATAAAACGAAAACTTCGATTACTCCAAAATTAACTACTTTGAAAATTGCTGCCATAGTAACTTCTGGTTATCAGGAACTTGATCAGTTTTGGGTTTTTGTTCCATTATCTGTGGCTTACAAAAATCTGTCTCTCGAAAATGCACAGTTTAATGTGATTATGGAAACCGAAAATCCTTTTGCTTCAGAAATTGTTCGTACACAATATGAAGCAGCAAAATATTTTGGAAGATTTGCAAATGTGTACCGCTGGGACCAGATTCATGCAGCTGAATTCGAAAACTTTTCTTCCACAAAAGTAATGCTTGTATTTGTAATGATTATGATAATACTTGTCGCTTCCGTAAATATTTCATCTGCAATCATAATGCTTGTGATGGAACGCCAGAAAGAAATCGCCATTCTAAAAAGTCTTGGTGCAACACCCAACGGAATAACACTTTCTTTCTTGATGGCAGGCGTTTCCTGTGGAATTGGCGGAATTGTAATCGGATTACCATTAGGACTCATTTTTTCAGTTTTTTCAAATCAAATAATAAGTTTTGTTGACAATTCAGTGAATTTTGTGTTAAAAATCTTTCACGGTTCTTCATTTCATTTGATGGATCCTGCATTTTATCTTCAAAATATTCCGATTCAAATTCCAGTTGTTCAGATTGTAATGATAATTATCGGAGTTTTGCTTTTATCTATAATTGTTTCCTATTTTCCTGCAAGAAAAGCTGGAAAAGAAAAACCTCTTGATATTTTGCGGAAGGTGTAAAAATGAAGTTTTGTAAAGTCTGCGGAAGTACACTTGATACAATCATTTCCACACGACAAGTGGGATGTGCTGAATGTTATTTTACTTTTCAAGATGAATTCGAGCAGTCGTTTAAAAATATTGGAATTTCTTTTGGTTATCAGGGTTCTCTTCCAAGACGTATAAAAGGCTATCGTTCAAAACTTATAGATCGCATGACAATGCAATTAAAACTAGAAGATGCAATTGCAAGTGAAGAATATGAAAAAGCTGCTTTTTATCGTGATTATTTAAAGGTATTAAATCAAAAATGAGTTTTGTTACAAAAAATGTCAATTGGTGGTTTGCAAAAAACGGACAGGATGATGATATAGTTTTATCAACAAAAGTTACTCTTTGCAGAAATCTTGCAGATTTTCCTTTTATCAGAAAAATGACTGATGATGATAAACAGCGTGTAGATTCCCTTATTTATGATGCATTTTGTCAGGAAGATTACAGTTTTTTTTATTATGATTCATTGTCCGATTCTGCAAAAAAAGTGTTTATCGACAATAATATACTTTGGGGTAATTGTTCAAGCGTAATCATAAATAATAAAGATGACAGTATAAGCTGCCTTACAAATCAAAGTGACCATCTGAAAATTTCAGTTTTTTCAGCAGGATTTGAATGTGAAAAGGCTGCAAAAAAGATTTATGCTCTTGATGAAAAAATTCAGGAAAAACTTCAGTTTGCTGCAAGCATGGATTTTGGATATTTGACATCAAATCTTTGCAACTGCGGTTCAGGTTTGCAAGTTTCAGTCAGAATGTTCATTCCATCAGTTTTTCTTTCTGGTCAATTTTCCCAAATTCAAAAAATTCTGGAAGAACATCATCTTCAAGCAGTGAATGTTTTTGCTTCAAATGAAATCAGCAGGGGAGATTTCACACAATATGTAATTGATATTAAGACGACAAATTCAATTGAAGGAACAGAATTAGACCAAATTGCAAATATCTGTTCAATTTGTCAGGTAATTTTAAAAATAGAACGCAAGATTCGTCAGGAATTTGCCGATAATAATAGCACAATTATCTTAAATTTTTTGAGGCAGAAGTATTACAAGGCTTTATCGTCACTTCTTTTGACTTACGAAGAAGCATGCGATTTGATTTGTTCAATCAAATGGGGAATGAACCTGAAATTATTGAAAGAAATAGCGCCAAAAGAACTGAATGCACTTTTTTATCTTGAAAAAGATGCACATCTTGCTTATCTTTGCAATAATTTTTCGTTTAATTTTGAAGAAGATGTCAAAAACAGTCTTGAACTTCAAATCAAAAGATTGAGAGCAATTGTAATTCATCAAACAATCGAAGAAAAATAAAAGTTGAAAATTGTTTTACCTTCATCTTTTTTTCGAATGTCTGGTTCAAATGGCAGGAAATGTGCCATTTTATCACAAAATTCATTTGAGGATTTATGAAAAATTTTTCTCCCAACGCTGACGTTTTAGTTAATTTTAAAGCACAGGATAAAGCAAGATTTCTCGGAAGCACAAGTATTTTGCCAGAACATCTTTTTTATGCAATTTTAGGCGAAAAAGACTGTCTTGCATTTTTGACATTAAAAAAACTGAATTTTGATGCTGATTTTTTACTTGAACAGACAGAAAACTTTTTTTCAGATGAATCGCACAATCCTTCCCTTGACGATATTCCTCAAAGCCGCCGATTAAAATATCTACTGGATATTGCAGATATAGAATCAACAAGTCTTCATAATGATTACATTGGAACTGAACATCTTTTATTGGCACTTGTTCGTGATGAAGATAGTTTTGTTTCAAGAATATTCAAAAATCATAATTGTGATATAAATCAACTTAGAAATACAGTTGATGAAATACAAAAAACTTATAAATCATCAAATAATTTAAATGTTTCAGAAAAACACATCGATTCGCTTTTTAGAACCATTTTTGATGAATTTGACCGCATTGTAAATTATCCGCTTGAACAACTTGACATCAATGACGAAGAAAATCAGAATAATATCAAAACACAGCAGAAAAGTGAACCAAAACGTTCAAAACAGTCTTTTCTTTCAGAATACAGCCGTGATTTAACAAAAAATGCAAAAGAAAATAAAGAAGATCCTGTAATCGGACGCGATAAAGAAATTCATAGAATTATTCAGATATTATCTCGCCGCACAAAAAATAACCCTGTTTTGACAGGAGAACCGGGGGTAGGAAAAACAGCCATTGTCGAAGGACTTGCTCAGCACATTGCAAACGGAGATGTTCCATACTGCCTCAAAAATAAACGCATTTTATCTCTTGACCTTGCAGCAATAGTTGCAGGAACAAAATATCGCGGTGAATTTGAAGAGCGCATGAAAAAGATGATAAAAGAACTTGATGAAAACAAAAATATCATTCTTTTTATTGATGAACTTCACACTGTGATTGGAGCCGGCGGTCCGGAAGGTACAATGGATGCTTCTAATATAATGAAACCAGCTTTAGCTCGAGGAGAAATTCAAATAATTGGAGCAACAACTACAAAAGAATATACACGTCGCATAGAAAAAGAACCAGCTTTGGAACGAAGATTTCAAGTTGTAAAAGTTGAAGAACCTGATGACAAAGAAACTGTCGAAATTCTAAACGGCATAAAATCAAAATACGAAAAATTCCACAATGTCATTTATGAAGATGATGTAATCCCTGCAATAGTAAAATTGAGCCGCCGTTACATTCCAGAAAAAGTACTTCCAGATAAAGCAATAGATATTCTTGATGAAGCAGGTGCTGCAAAAAAAATATCACAGCAGAATTCTCCAGAGATTGCAAAACTAGAATATACAATCGGTCAATTGATTTCACAAAAAAAATCACTCGTAGAAAATCAAGATTTTGAAAATGCAGCAGTAATCAGAGATAAAATAAAAGATTTGCGCCGTCATCTTGAAATTCTTCAGAATCCTGAAAACAACGAAAATCTTCCGAAAAAACGAATCTGTGTCCACGATATTGAATCAATAATCAGTGAAATGACAGGCGTTCCTGTGGAAAAACTCACTTCGTCGGAAGCAGAAAGAATTGTTCACATGGAAGATGAACTTCATAATACAGTAATAGGTCAAAATGATGCAGTTTCAGTCATCTGCGGAGCAATCAGAAGATCAAGAGCGGGTATCAGTTCTCCAAAACATCCTGTCGGTTCATTTATTTTCCTGGGACCTACAGGTGTTGGAAAAACACAACTTGCAAAAGCACTTGCAAAATATCTATTTGGAAATGAAGAATCGCTTATAAGAATTGATATGTCGGATTATATGGAAAAACACACTGCAAGCCGGCTTGTTGGAGCTCCACCTGGATATGTTGGTTATGAAGAGGGCGGAGTATTGACAGAAAAAGTTCGCCGTCATCCTTATTCCGTAGTTCTTCTAGATGAAATAGAAAAAGCGCATCCGGATATTTTTAATCTGCTTTTACAGCTTTTAGAAGAAGGTGAATTAAGCGATAATCTTGGACATACAGTAAATTTTAGAAATACTGTCATCATCATGACAAGTAATGCAGGTGCAAGACAGATAACAAGTGAAGGAAAAGTTGGTTTTGGTTTGAAAGATGGAGTCCTTTCTTATGATGAAATAAAATCTGGGGCATTAAGCGAACTGAAAAAACTTTTAAATCCTGAACTCATAAATCGAATAGATGAAGTAATCGTCTTTAATGCACTTTCAAAAGCGGAAGTTACAAAAATTCTCGATATTCAAATAAGTGAATTATCACAAAGACTTGCAGAAAGAAAACTCACCATAAAAATCACAGAGGCTGCAAAAGAATATCTTGTAGAAAACGGCTATAATCCTGCAATGGGAGCCAGACCAATGAAACGCCTTCTGCGAAAGGAAATTGAAGATCCGCTTGCTTTGGAAATTCTCAAAAATGCAGATAATCAAAAACATTTTGTTCAAGTAGATTGTCAGAATCAAAAAATTACGATTCGCCTGACAGAAATGGAAAACTCAAATGAAACACAATTTATAGAAAAAGAAAATAATTTTACCAATGAAGAAGAAAACAGTCTTGAACAGAACGCTTTTCCTCATGAATTAAACAATGAACTGAAAAAAGGATTTTATTTATGAAAAAATTGATAATCGTTTTTTTGAGCATTTTTGCAACAGGCATTTTGTTTTCACAAAATCAAACAAATCAAAAAAGTCAAACAAATCAGATAAATCAAAATCAAGAAATCAGAACTGGAATATTGAACGGTCCAAGTTCTATTCCAGTTTGCCGCCTCATGGAAAATCCTGAATTACAAAATGCCAGAATTACTTTTCAAAAATACAATACACCGCAGAATCTGCTTCCAAAACTCATCAAAAATGAAATCGATATAGCCTTTTTGCCGCTTAATGTAGCTGTCAAAACATTTAATACATCAAATCATTCTATAGAAATGCTTTGTGTTACAGGAAATGGAAATATTTTTCTTATAACAACAGACGAAAAAGTAAATAAAATATCAGATTTGCAAGACAAAAAAATCACAGTAGCAGGGCAGGGAGCAACTCCTGATTATTTATTTCAATATCTTCTGCAGGAGAATGAAATTTCACTGGACAAAAAAGAAATCGTCCTTGATTATTCAGTACCAAATGCACAGATACCAGCTCTTCTTATCGCAGGAAAAATTGAATATGCAGTGGTGCCAGAACCTTTCGTTACAATCGCAAAAACAAAATCAAAAAAAGTCAAGATTGCAGTAGATTTTCAGGAAGAATATAAGTTTTTTTCAAAAAATCAACAGACATATCCTTTGACAGTTCTCGTAGCACGAAAAGATTTCATTCAAAAAAATCCCGAATTAATAGAAGAATTTTTGAACGGATATGAAAAATCATACAAATGGACAATCCAAAATCCAACCGCAGCTGGAAAACTCTGTGAAAAACTCGACTTTGGACTTAATGCAAACATAGTAGAAAAATCCATTCCAAATGCAAATTATACATTTATAAAAGCACAGGATTCTAAAGAACAAATCAATGAGTTTTTGCAAATCCTTATGAAACTTGATACCCGAACAGTCGGCGACAAACTTCCGGAAGATGATTTTTATTATGCTCCTTAGATTAATCAGCAAATCAATAAAAAAATGAAAAAAACAAAAGACTTACGAAAAAGTTCGCAAAAAAACGATAAAACCTCTGAAGTATCAGCAATTCAAACAGATTTCTTAAATGAACCAAATTCCACAGAAGAAACAGATTCCAGAATCTGCAAAAAAAATCAATGCAAAAATATCGGCATAATAATCACCGCAACAAAAATAACCGCATATTTGTGTTCCGTCCTTTTTTTATTAATTTTATGGCAGCTTCTGGCAATAAAAATAAACTCAGTTTTAGTACTTCCGTCACCACTACAAATTTTCAAAAAATTGCCGTCAGTCATAAAAAAAACAGAATTCTGGAAAAGTTTCGCTGCAACATTTGGCAGAGTAATAATATCATTTATCATTTCGATGATAATGGGGATCATTTCAGGCATTCTCACAGCATATTCAACATTTTTCAAAAACTTTTTTAAAATCCCCCTGCAGATTATCCGTATCACACCAGTAGTTGCCATAATCTTAATCGCACTATTTTGGCTCAATTCCAACATTTTACCAGTTTTCGTAGCCGTTTTAATGAATCTACCAGTAATCACTACATCAGTTCAAAAAGGATTAATAACATCAGATTCCAAAAATAACTTCATGGCAAAAATATATCGCGTAAACAAAATAAAAAGAATAATAAATATAGATATGGAAAACTGCCTGCCGTTTATAGTAAGTTCCATGGAAACAGCATTTGGATTGTGTTGGAAAGTAGTAGTAGCAGGCGAAGTTTTGTGTCTGCCATCACAATCAATAGGAAAAATACTCTCAACAGAACAAATAAACCTTGAAACAACAAAAGTATTGACCGTAACAATACTATTGATAACATTGTCATTCATTACACAAAAAATTTTCCAGGGAATAATCAAGAAAATATGTATAAAATAATAGAAATAAAAGATCTGAACATCACATTTGACAATAAAAAACTGTTCGAACATTTTTCACTGCAAATAAATCAGGGTGAAACAACCGGGATTTATGCGCCTACAGGAAAAGGAAAAACAACCCTGCTAAACTATATAGCACAAAACTATTATAAAAAAATAAAAATTTCCTATGCTTATCAAGACAATCGTCTTTTACAGAATAAAACAGTTCTTCAAAATATTAAATTCATAATTCCAAAAGATAAATTCAATCATTATAATTGCCAGCAATATTCAAAAAAGAACACACAATCAGGATTTCAAAATTTATTGCAACAATTCGATCTTGTAAAACAAAAAAACATCCCATGCAAACTATTAAGCGGAGGCGAACAGCAACGCGTGAATCTTGCAAGAGCATTTGCCTTCAATCCCGAACTGTTTCTCCTCGATGAACCATTTACTGCTCAAGATGTCACCCATAAAACACAACTTTTTTCAATAATCCAACAATGTATAATAGAAAAGAACAAAACAATGATTTTAGTAAGCCATAATTTCGATGACCTGAAAACACTCTGCAAAAAAATCATTAACTTATAAGTTTATATAAAAAGGATAATACCAAAATACAGTTAATCATTCGCTTTTTACAACTAGAAATAAACCTCATATTTATAAGTTTATTCAATTTCATTATTTGGATAGCTTTTTGGTTCGCAAAAAAAAACTATGCTCCTTCGCCGTCCCCCTGCAATCCTTGTCACGCTCTAAAATCGAAACCCCGAAATTAAAGCTAATGACAACGCAACTCACGCTCAGTTTGCACGGAAAAACAAGGTCTGTCCCTGTTGTTTGCTGATTTATAGCATAAGTGTAAAGGCGATGTTTAAAGTAAAAAGAGTTGACAAAGAACAACAGGGGGGGGTATAATGTATTCTGATAAACTGACTGAACTGACCTAAATCTTAGGACAGTTTAAGCAGTTATTTCGTTGGAGGTTTTATGAAAAAAAGAATAAAAAAAATTATGAAGATTTTGACAGTTTTTTCTGTATTATGTTCATTTTTATTATTTAGTTGTACACAAGATCCTGGAAACTTAGAAGATAATACGGAGAAAAATGAAAATCTTGACGATGAATCTGAAAAGAAAGAAGACAAACTTTCTACTCTTATAAAAAGCGGGTTGAAATTTGATTTTTCAAATGCAAAAGCTATTGCGGCGGTAGATAAAGATTCTTTAAGTCGTGCAGCATACAGCATAAATGCACGTGCTGTAGAAGATTCTTCTGTAGATGATTCACCACTTTTGAAAATTCTTGAAGACGGTTCTTTTGAATCTGCCATTACGCTTGCGGAAAATGCAAATCTTGCAACAATCAGGGCAATTTATAAGTCGCCGCTTAAAGATTCAAACGATATTTTTGTAGTATTTGACGGGCAAAGCTATTTCTATGATACGAAAGTGACCGTTGATGAGGATGGTAATGAAATCAACAGTCAGACAGAAGCCAAAACATTGGGGCAGCTTATCTGTATTCACGACGACAACACGATTGCCGACATCCTTAAAATAACTGATTCGTCTGACCCTTATAATAATAGTTATCAGAATCTGGATACTGACAAAGGAATTATGTTTGATGCTTCTGGAAATCTATATTATATGGCAAGAACTTGGAATTCTTCCGGCAATATTAGCGTTGTCTATAAATTTGAACCAGAAACAAATGAAATTACTCAATTGACAGCGTCAGTACCTGATACGAATTACAGTTCTTTTAAAATAAGTGCAGACGGACAGATAATTTTTGTTCAGGGAACAAGATGGTCATCAACTACGAATACGACTTTTTTACGTGCCATTCCTGTACAGAATCCTAACAACTTTTCGAACATATATTATAGTTCTTCTGATTCTTTTCTGTACAGTTGGGTTTACGACGAAAATAACGGCATTATGTACTATGTAACTGAAAAGGGATTGTACAAATCTAAACGCAGCGGAGATTCTTTTACGGATGCTGAATTGATGGGGGAGTACACAGCATGTTATTTGAATTACGATTCTTATTTTTATGGAGGAGGCAAGTATGTGGCAAACTGGACAAGAGGTGAATTGTCATATACGGATTACAATGGTAATGGATGGAAATCTGTTAAGATAAAGATAGTAGATGAAAACGACAATTTGATTCCTGAAAATGCTGTGGAATATATTGTTGGTGAAAACACTTATGATTCTGTTTATATTGATGGTTATGGAAGAGTTTCTTTGTCATATATCGAAGATGTAGATATTCGTTTTGATGTTTTCAAAGATATTGAAGGGTATGAAGAAATCTACGAAGCTACAAAAGGACTGAAAAATGCAGAAGCAATAAAGGCACTTGATACATTCAAACTCCGTAATTTATTGTATGATGCTTTTCAAAATGGATACTATAGTTATTCAAAAAATTATGTAAGTACCTATAATGGATACAAACATAATTTCCTTGCCGACATTCTGTATGTAAAAGGCACTGATATATTGCTCTGTAACAGTGATGAACTTGTTAAAGATTCTACAATAAAAGGTACTGAATATTTTAATAAAGACGGTGATTATTATTGTAGTAATGGGTATGAGGTTGTTGCCAGAATGTTGAGTAGTAATTGGGAACATGGCTTTACATCAGTAAAGGATTCATATCTTAAATCGGATGATTCTATAGATTCTGCAAAAATCCTGAAAGATGCTTTTTCTAACTGCTATACACACGGTGAAAAAGAATTCCGCCTTGACTGTTTTAAAAATGATGATAAATATGGAATGTTGTATTCCGAACTGACAGATGAGGATGCTTTAGACTGGCTTGCAAGTGATGACGAACGGCTGTTCTGGTTTGGAAATGCGATTTTAGAAAGATGGGATGGAGAAAATTATGTTTCTTCTTATCCTTTTTCTGATTTCTTTTATATCAAAGGTAGTGATAAACCGGCATATAAACCTATAGCACAATCAGTTTTTTATGATAATATAAAAGACTATACTATAAATGAAGATGGAAGCTTGTGGGGAAGATATGAAAATACAACTGCTTCTGAAAAATATTTCTATTTTGTTCAGATTACAGATTATGACGGATGCTTAATCAATGAATTCACCGAAGTAGATTTGCCAGAAGGTAAGGTATCGCAGACAATAGAGGATAACGGCTCTTTGTACATGAAATATGCTCTTCTTAATTCAAACGGCGAAGAAACAGGTTTTCATCAGATTTACAAAGTTGATCTTTCTGACAGTTCATATAAGAACCTCTTTGACAACGTGCCAAACCGCGAAAGGCTTGAAGTAGTTTCTTTCTCTGTGGGTGCTGACCGCTTGTATTACAGTGCCGTAAGAGGTACCGCTGTAGAAAACGGTGTAGTAAAAATCAGTACAAACGAGTACAATCCTTTGGAAATTACAAAGAAACTCAGTGCTATTTATACTTTCTAGTAGATTCATCTTCCTAAAAAAAGATGATGATATTAGGCTTGTCCCAGCACGTGCTGTAAACTAAAATACAAATTAATATTTTGTTTTGCACGTGCCGCGAGGTTTAGCAGTTTCCCCACCTCAATTCTAAACAAAAATCCACTTCTGCCAGAACTCAAAAGCATTGTGTTTAAAACGCCAGGCCTGTTCCTGCATGTGCCGGAAACTAAAGAAAATGCACGCTCAGTTTGCACGTCAATCAGGGACACACCTTGTTTTATTACCTTTTTTCCAAATCTGCAAACACAAACTCCACTTTTTCAAAAAATCAAAAAAAATCCTTTTTTATATAAAAAAATAAAAAAAATTAAAAAAAAGCACATCAGCACTTGACACTTTTTTAAAAGGAGTATAATATAACAT
>CAMEET010000075.1 GCA_945915085.1 uncultured Treponema sp.
TTCTAACATATTTTTGAAGTTTTGAAAATTCGGGAATTAATCAGTGGTTACCTAATTATGATAAACTTACTGTTACTCTTGATAGTAGCACAAAAGTATCTGCTGTCTCAGGAGAACAGAGTGGAACTATTACCGCAACTTTCTCTGCTGGAACACACACATTAACGGCAACTTATTCTAAGGATTATAGTGCTAATGCAGGTTCAGACTGTGCTACAATAACTTTAGACGAAATTGTTTATTAATTTTTGTAATTGTTAGTATCAAGAAACAGGGCTGTCTTATAAGTATTGACATACTGAATTTTTTCAGCATCTATACTATAAATAGTGTAAAGATATACTTTTGGACAGCCTTGTTTTTAACATTTTTTTTGATGTTACTTCCCAAAATGATGGCTGCACTCAGTTCCCATCTCAAAGAATTGTTTGCCGCCATAGTCAAAACTATTGCAGTCATGGCAGACGATGAATGAATCAAAGCTGTTACAAAAACTCCAATGAATACACCAATCAGAATTCCAAATACACCCCAGTTCGAAATTGCAGCAAGAATTCTTGTAGTTTGACCTTCAATCGCAATACTTTCTTTTAAAAGTCCAAGTCCCATAAAAAGAAGGGCAAACCCCATAAAACAATCAGCAAAATTATGAATTTTAAATTTTTTGAAATATTTGAGAATGAAGCCGAAACCAAAAAGAGGAACAGCAGCGGCACTTATGGAAAAACTAAAACCGAAAAGTGAAACTATCCATGCTGTAACAGTTGTCCCGATATTCGCGCCAAAAATAACTCTGATTGCCTGCTCAAGAGTTAGAATTTCCGCGTTAACAAAACTGACCACCATTACAGTTGTAGGTACATAATATTTGCACGTGCTTCATAATCATCTGGATTGGTGATGACTTTTGGAGTTTTATTAATCATTGCAAGTAAAACAGCTTCGCAAAGACGGTCAGTTGTTTCTACATTTTTGTGTTTGTAAAATATCGCTCGCAGACATGTGCCATAATATCCCGATCAGGACGAATTTGCTATTCAAGTAGAGGAGAATTCTATCCATCGTCAAGTTTTTTACATAATCCAAATACAGGTGCAATTACAATTCTTCCCTGTCATGGTAATAATCAAATTGCTATAGGTACAATCTATTCAATTATTAGAGCTTTTAAACTCGAAAAAGCTTATTTGGATTCTGACAAGGATTTTATATTAATTACAATAGTAAAATATATGTAGCAGGTCATCGTGGCTTGGAGATAATAATAAACTTCAGAGAAGTCACGTTTTACCGGCTATGATTCGTAAGTTTCATGAAGCAAAGGCGATTATGTAGTTCTTTTGTGGAGCTATGATTCTCCTCTCCGTGAGTTTTTATTTCAAACTTATAATTATTCCTCAAAAAAAACGCCGGGATTTTCGGGAATTCTCGGTGTTTTTTTTGACTTTAATACACTTTACTAAGTATAGTTATTTTTTATAAATTATACAATTTTAACTTGACATATATAATTTTTTATTGTATAGTTATTATAAACCTATAACAAAAGAAAACTAAACACTTTAAGTTTATATATGTTGAGTATAAAAAGAGAGGTGAATAGTTATGGGAGAAAAAGACGCCGCAGAAAAAACTCTTGAGTCTTACAATGATGTTTTTGCAGATATTGTAAACGGACTGCTTTTTAACGGTAAACAGGTCGTAAAAGAAAACGAACTTAAAGCAGAGTCTGAAAATTCTATATACAAGGCGGATGGAAAACTGCATGAGCAGGAAAGGGATGTTGCAAAATACTGGAAGAATGGTGAAATACGGATTGCTTTGTACGGTTTAGAAAATCAGACTTCTATTGATTCTGATATGCCGATTCGGGTTTTAAGTTATGACGGTGCTGCATACAGAAATCAGCTTAATCTAGAAAAAGAGCAGAAAAGATACCCTGTCATTACACTTGTACTTTATTTTGGTGACGCAAGATGGAAGAAGCCTGTAACACTTTTTGAATGTCTAAACATACCGGAAAAATTAAAGCCATTTGTAAATGATTACAAAATAAATCTGTTTGAAATAACAAAATTAACAGACAGCCAGATTTCCTGTTTTAAAAGTGATTTTATGGTAGTGGCAGATTATTTTGTAAAGCGAAATAAAGTCCCAGATTATCGTGGAACAAAGGATGTGATAAAGCATGTTGATGAGTTTTTTAACTCAATGAAGGTACTCACGAATGACAATACATTTGAAACAGTGTATAATGAAAATATCTCAAAAGGAACAGGAGGCGTAACAATGGATAGATTTTTAAATTCTGTTATGGAAAAAGGTGTTCAAAAAGGATTGACATCGGGCAAAGCCGAAATAATTCAGGAGATGATAAAAAAAGGTAATATGTCTGTAGAACAGATTGCATCAATATTAAAACTTCCTGTAGAAAAGGTGAGAGAACTTGCTGAAATGGTACTTGTTACTGCGTAAAAAGATTTACTTTGATAATGACTTTTTAAACTGATTTGTGGCATTTTTAATTGAACTGTTTGATTTAGGAATTGATTTCTGATAAAAAGAGCAACATAACTTCAAGAATCTAAAATGTTCAGATTGAACAAAATGTCATCATTTTTTAATACTGATAAAGTTCTTTCAATAAATAACAAAAAGTGGAAATTTTTGCACTGGCAATTACTGTGGATTTTAGTTTAGAAATATGGGATTTTAAAAAACAGACTGATAATCTTTGAAGGGAGGAAAAGTTTGTTGATACATTGACAACTAAACCGTTGCAACGTTATCATAAGATTATTATGAATTTAGCACAAATTAGCAAAAAAAATACTCCTAAAAATTTTATGATTTATCATGAAAATGAGAAAATTTTTCATGTAAATGTTTTGCCTGCTCACTGTTATTTTATTCCGTTTGCAAAAAATCAAAATCCATTTGATGAACGCGAAAAATCATCTTGTTTTGAGCTTTTGAACGGAGAATGGGATTTTAAATATTACTCTAGCGTAATCGATTTAGAAGATGATTTTATTTCTGCTCCTTTTTCGAAAAAAATTCCGGTTCCTTCGTGCTGGCAGCTTTATGGTTATGATAAACCTCAGTATACAAACGTCTGTTATCCGATTATGTATAATCCACCTTTTGTTCCTGATGATACTCCTGTTGGCATTTATCAGAGAAAATATAATTATAAACCGGACGGAAATCAGCGAATTCTTTGTTTTGAAGGTGTTGACAGCTGCCTTTATCTTTATATTAACGGAAAATTTTCTGGTTTTTCGGAAGTTTCGCACAGTACAAGTGAATTTGATATAACAAATCTTCTTTCTGAAGGCGAAAATACCATAACTGTTGCTGTTTTAAAATGGTGCTTCGGGACATACCTTGAAGATCAGGATAAAATCAGATTAAATGGTATTTTTCGTGATGTTTTTATGCTATCTCGTCCTCAAAATCATCTTGAGGATTTCCGCATAAAGACTATTTGTCAGGATGATTATACTGTAAATTCAAAAAACTGTTCGCCAGATTCACCCGAAAAAGCAGGGAAAGAAAACCTAAAGCATTGGGATTTGGAATTGACTCTCCACGGAACTGATGGAAAATATATCCTTTTTGATGAAAATGACAGTGAAATTTGCCGCGGAATTGCAAAAAATGGTGAAAAAATCGTCCAGAAAGTGGAAAATGTCAAAACATGGTCTGCCGAAAATCCTGTTCTGTACAAACTTTTGATTGAAACAGAAAACGAAATTATTGGTGAACTTGTCGGTTTCAGAAAAATTTCTGTGGAAAATGGTGTTTTAAAAATCAATAATCAGCCTGTAAAGTTTAGGGGAGTGAACCGTCACGACAGTTATCCTGACACTGGCTACGCTGCAAATATTTCTCAACTGGAAATGGATTTGCGGTTGATGAAACAGCATAATATCAATGCGATTCGCACTTCACATTATCCAAATGCACCGATTTTTTACAAACTTTGTGATAAATATGGATTTTATGTAATCGATGAATGTGATATAG
The DNA here is from genome assembly GCA_945915085.1 of uncultured Treponema sp. Classification (GTDB taxonomy): domain Bacteria; phylum Spirochaetota; class Spirochaetia; order Treponematales; family Treponemataceae; genus Treponema_D. The sequence goes on from CAMEET010000075.1 coordinate 4,030, forward strand.
AAATGCACGGAAGCGTTGACGTTAATAATACTTTTAATTGGGACTGGTCAGATTATTCTGGCATTGCCCTCATGGCCAGTTCTCCGATTTTCACAAGGTCAGTTTTGGACAGGGAACAGCTTCTGGTAAAACGAGACATTAACCGTCCGTGTGTTATTTTTTGGTCAATGGGGAATGAAAGTGGACTCGGCTCAAATTTTGTTGAAGCAGCAAAATGGATTAAAAAATTTGATGATACAAGACTTTTGCATTACGAAAGCGTCCACAAACAGGATAATACAAGTGATGGAGTTTTTGATGTAGTTTCGCGAATGTATCCTTCCGTTCAAGACTGGAAAAAAATGTCCGAAGATAAAAATGAAAAACGACCTTTTGTTTTGTGTGAATATTGTCACGCAATGGGAAATGGACCTGGCGATCTGGAAGATTATCATAAGGTAATTCACAGTTCTGAACGTTTTTGCGGTGGATTTATTTGGGAATGGTGTGATCACAGTGTTCCTCTTGCACCTGGAAAATTCGGTTATGGAGGAGACTGGGGCGAACGCCACAATGATGGAAATTTCTGCTGTGATGGACTTGTTTATCCTGACAGAAGAGTTCACACAGGTCTAAAAGAAGCGAAACAAGTTTACCGACCTGTGCGGATTTCAAACACAGAGAAAGCAGGGGAGTTTGAATTTTGGAATCTTCTGGCCTTTAGAAGTTTACAGGAATTATTTGAGTGTAGTTATGAAATTTCAATAAATGGTGAAATTTTTGAGAAAAATTCTTTGAATTTGCCTGAAATTCCACCGCTTTCTCACGTAAAACTTCAAATTTCAGATATTTTGCAGATTCTAGATGCACATAAATATAATGTTGATGAAGAAATCTTTATCCGCTTTATTTTTACTCAAAAAGAAGAAAAAATCTGGTGTGAAAAGGGTTTTGAAGTCTGTTTCGACCAGATAAAAGTGAAAAACAAAAATGATGATGATTTAGAAGCTGAAATTCTGAGAAATGCTAATTTTATGCCATTTCTAGAAGGTCAGGAAGAGTTTTTGCCTGCCAGACGCGATGAAAATGGTAGACAGAATACCGCCCGTCAGGAAATGTCAGAACTTTTTGAATTTGCAAAACAGAGTTCTCAAGTAGAGAATGAAGGATTTGCAGAAAAATCATCTAACAATAAAATCTGGTCGACAGAAAATGGTCTAAAATGGCATATTCTGTCTACCAACAAGGGATCTTCACCAAAATCTCAGATTTTATATGAATTCAATCGTAGAACTGGTGAAATTTCTTCAATAAAAGTCCAGAAGAAAACCGAAAACTCTGAAAAAACAATCGAAATTCTTCAAAAACCGCTGAAATTCAATTTTATGCGTGCTCCAACTGATAACGATTCTCAGAGAGGAGATTGGTTCCGTGCTCATCTTCATGATTATGACACCAAGATTTATTCCACAAAACTTGAAAAACTAGAAGGAAAAACAAAAATTCTTGTAAATCAGGCTTTTGGCTGGAATATAAATCAGCCGTTTATGTACGGAAGTACAGTTTATACGATTTTTGATGATGGAAATCTTTCTGTAGAATTTAATTTTACTGCAACCCGGAAACTGACTTTTTTGCCAAGAATCGGTTTAAGGCTGTTCCTGGATAAAAATTTTTCAAATGTTGAATATTTTGGATATGGTCCTGAAGAAAGTTATGCAGATAAACATCAATCCTGTTATATCGGAAAATTTTCTGCGAAAGTGGAGGATATGTATGAGCCTTACATCAAGCCTCAGGAAAATTCTTCTCATTATGACTGCAGATATATTTCAATTTGCGATGATGAAACAAAACTCACTTTTACTGGAAGAAAAATTTTGGAAACAGGTAAAGATGATGGAATAAAACATATTAGTTTTAACTCATCTGAATATACACAGGAAGAATTATTTACCAAAAAACACAATTTTGAATTGGAAAAATCAGGATTTTCGGTTTTGTGCGTGGATTATCAGATGGCAGGAGTTGGTTCAAACTCATGCGGACCAGCACTGGCTCAAAAATACAGAATTCAACTGCCAAAAATAAAAGGAAAAATCTGCATGAAAATTGAAGATGCTGATTAAACGACTTTAATTAAAATTTACCTGATTCAGCTCCCGAAAACAGTTCGGGGGGGGGAATTGGGGAATGTTAGGTAGATATTGATATTATGGATAATTGGGGATTGGTAGACAGAACATGCATTATAAAGACTATTAATATATATCGTCTTTGCTAAAAGTACGTATCGTGCATTATAATTTTTGTGCGACAGTATTATTTTACTGTCTACCAATCATGATTTATAAAGGAATTTCATAAAAAATGAATAATCAATTGAGCGAATTTACTAGAACTGAAAGTTTATTTGGTCACGGGAAATTTGAAAAAATTCAGAATGCTTATATTGCGGTTTTTGGAATTGGTGGTGTCGGCGGTTATGTTGTTGAAGCTCTCGTTCGTAGCGGAATCCAAAAAATCGACATTATTGATAATGATACTGTATCGCTTACAAATATAAACAGGCAGATTATTGCAACTCATTCAACAATCGGAAAATTTAAAGTTGACGTGATGAAAGAACGCATTTTGGATATAAATCCAAATGCTCAGGTGAATACTTTTAAATATTTTTATCTGCCGGAAACACAAAATCTTTTTGATTTTACTAAATACGATTACGTAATTGATGCTGTGGATACTGTAACTGCAAAACTTCAGCTGATTGTTCAGGCAAAAAACGCTGAAACAAAAATTATTTCATGCATGGGAACTGGAAATAAATTGAATCCTACCCTATTTGAAATTTGTGATATTTCCAAAACTCAGGTCTGTCCCCTTGCAAGAGTCATGCGCCAGGAATGTAAAAAACGCCATATTTCTGATGTAAAAGTGCTTTATTCTAAAGAAAAACCAATAAATCCAGAATACAATTCTGATTCTGAGAAAAAAGGAAATGCTTTTACTCCTGCAAGCTGCGCGTTTGTACCGTCAGTTGCAGGACTTATGATTGCAGCTGAAGTTGTAAAAGATTTAGCAGAATGTTAAAGTGCTTTTTCCAATTCGTCCAAATCCTGTTTTGTTGTGGACCAGCTTGTCGCAAAACGCACAACAGTGTGATTTTCATCATATTTTTCCCAGAAACTGAATGCAATTGTCTTGGAAAGTTCTTCCATTTTGGAATTTTCAAGGATGATAAACTGTTGATTTGTCGGTGATTCAAGATAAAACCTAAAGCCTTTGGTTTTAAATATCTGCTTAAGTTTTTCAGCCATCAAAATGCCGTGTTCACCAATTTTAAAATACAAATCATCTGTAAAAAGCGCATCAAACTGCACTCCCAAAAGTCTTCCTTTTGCAAGAAGAGCTCCATGCTGTTTTGTTTGAGTGATAAAATGAGCTGGTGTTTCAAAATGATTTTTTGTAAAAACAAGAGCTTCACCACACAAAGCACCAACTTTTGTTCCACCGATATAAAATGCATCACAAAGATTTGCAATATCGCACAGGGTTAAATCATTTTGTGGACTTGCCAGTGCATAACCAAGTCTTGCTCCGTCAATGTAAAGGAAAATATTATATTTTTGACAGACTCCGTAAATCCTGTGCAATTCGTCTTTGGAATACAACGTGCCATATTCTGTTGGTAATGAAATGTAAACCATTCCTGGAAAAACCATATGCTCGTGATTTCTATCATTATAAAAATCTTTGATAAGGTTTTCTATTGAAATTGCTGTGAGTTTTCCCTCTTTGTGTGGAATTTGCAGAACTTTATGACCAGAAAATTCGATTGCACCGGCTTCGTGACCGCTTACATGACCTGTGTCTGCTGCAATAACACCTTCGAAAGGTTTAAGAACTGTACTTATGACAATCTGATTTGTCTGAGTGCCGCCAGTGAGAAAATAAACATCTGCATTTGGTTTATTACAGGCATTTTTTATTTTTGTGATTGCGATTTCGCAATATTTATCGCTGCCATATCCTGTAAGATTTTCTGAATTTGTTTCAATCAGATGATTCAAAACTTGTGGAGCAGCTCCATTAACATAATCACTTGTAAAATATGTCATTTTTTCCTCATATAATTTCAATGTTTGGGTTAGCGCTGGGAGCACCTGCGAAGCAGTCCCGAGCGCAAGCGACGGATGAGCCGCGGTTAGTCGGCGAAGTGCGGACATAGCGACGGCTTTAGCCGGAACCCCCGAATATCCACCATCATCAAAAAAATTTATAAAAAAAGGCAGAAATCCTCGAAATTTCTTGGAAATCTGCCCTATTCTATCAAAAAAATTGATATTTTGCTAGTTATACATCGGAAAATATGTGTGCAGATTAGAATACTGCAACAACTTCACCGTTTGGATATTTTTCAGCGATATATTTTTTAACTTTGTCGCTCTTCAAAGCTTTGATTAAAGCCTGAACAGCTGGTAAATTTTCATTGCCTTCTTTTATACAAAGTACGTTTACATAAGGAGATGAAGAACCTTCTACAAAAAGTCCGTCTTTTGCTGCAGAAAGTCCTGCAGGAATAGCATAGTTTCCATTAATAACGGCTGCATCAACATCTGCAAGAACGCGTGGCAAAGAAGCAGCTTCAATTTCGCTGAACTTCAGTTTTTTTGGATTTGATGTTATATCCTGAACTGTTGCTGTGATACCTGCTTTTGAATCCAAAGTGATAAGTCCTGCCTCCTGCAAAAGTAAAAGTGCGCGACCTTCGTTTGTCGGATCATTTGGAATTGCAATTTTTGCCTTCTTTTTTAGGTCGTTGATTGACTTGTATTTTTTTGAATACAAAGCGAATGGCTCTACATGAATTCCGGCAGCATTTACAAGGTGATATCCACGTTCTGAATTGAATGATTCAAGATATGGAATGTGCTGGAAATAGTTTGCATCAATTTCGCCAGATTCTACAGCTTCGTTTGGAGTCACGTAGTCTGTGAATTCGATAACTTTAAGCTCTACCCCTTCGGCTTTTAAATCGTCTTTAATAAGATTTAAAATGTCGGCATGAGGTTCTGGTGTTGCTCCTACTTTGATAACAGTCTGAGCGAAAACAGTTGTTGCTGCAAATAAAGCAGCTAAAGCAATAGCGATTTTTTTCATAAATACTCCTTAAAAATCTCCACGATAGTGGCGATGCATGGAGGCATACACCCCTTTGAAAATACCACGTCGCGGTAGTTTTTTTGATGTATATGAAGATACTGTTTATTACCTACTATGTCAATAGGTATTAATATTTTTTTTGTGTTTTGTAAAAAAAAATCGCAAAAATGTGGAAAAATCGTCAATAGATTTTAAATATGGGAATTTTTAGAAGTTATGGATAATTTTCATATGTAACAGTATCAAGCCATACCACGAGCTAGAAGTTCAGCTCCACTGTTACGCACATCACATCGAAGCCAAAGTTCCTGATACGTTACGCTTTTACCTATAGTTGCATTTTCGTGATAAAAGAATTTTTTTATGCTGAACTCGATTCATTCTCCATAAATTTCTATAAGGACAAATGACGAGTTTTAAATTTTTTTTTGGGGGGTGGCTTTTTGCTTTGCAAAAAAAGCGAGAAATGCATAGCATTTTCTCGTCCGAGTTTGCAATGCACACTCGCGCTTTTCAGGGTTACGTACGAACTTCGTGCTACCTTCATTCCTTCGCTAAGCTTCGGAACTGGCTACGCCAGCCCTTCCAATCCTTGCCACGGTTTGTAAATCAAATACTCGAAATTGAACCTATTACATGCTCAAGCGGAAAGAAGCTTTTAATCCTGATAAGTTTTACGGGGATGTGAAAATTGAAAATAAGGACAGAGGCGGCGAGCATTTCGCATACGTCACTTTGCGCCGTTTGCATGAGAAGAAATTATTTAAGTTGCCACTCTCGCGGCTTGTGTATAACTGAAGCGTATACGGTAGGACAAGCCCGACTTTTTGTATAGACAAAAAGTCGTTATTATGGTATTATTATCCCATAAAGAGGTGTAAAAAAAATGCCACAAATAAGACCTATTCGTGATTTGAAAAATACAACAGAAATCTCAAATTTATGCCATGAAGTAAGAGAACCTATCTTCATTACAAAAAATGGATATGGAGATATGGTTATAATGAGTATGGAGACATTTGAAAAATCAAACTTTTTAAATAATCTGTATGATAAACTTGCTATTGCTGAGGCTGATTTAAAAGCAGGCAGAGTTTCTGACATAGATGTTGCGATTTCTGATATAAGAAAGCAGTATGACTTATAAGGTTCAGATTACTGATTCTGCAAAAATCGAACTTGCCGAAATTATTGGATACATTTCAGAAACTTTATGCAATAAGAATGCTGCGTCAAGTTTGTTGGATGACTTTTATGAGCAGAAACGTTTCCTTTATGAAAATCCATATACTTTTCCTGAGTGTCCGATCGAAAGCCTGAGAAGAAAAGTTTATAGGCAATTTCTCTTTAAGAAAAATTATTTTGCATTGTATTTGGTTGATGATGAAGAAAATAAAAAAGAAGTCACGATAATGCATGTTTTATGCAAAACGGGATTATGAGAAGTTAGTGTAAATGCAGAACCTTCGGTCAGAATGTTTTAATAAACTTTTAAAATGCATAAATCCGTTATCTGATGTTGATATAGTCGAACGAACTATTTAATTGGTTTTCCTATAGAGAGGTGCGTGAGTGCAAGGATTCGAAGAGGGGGCAAATATTTATTCTGATGCCACATCTTGAAGATTTGACTAATTTCAATTAGATAAAATATGTATAATAGAGAAGAAAAACACTTGCATCCTTTAAAACTCTAACCGAAACTTTTCTTTCCTGGAAGAAAAAAGGCTTGCCGTTTTTTTGTAATTTACAAAAGACACACCATCAAATGAAGGAACATCTTCACCAGAATAAATTACAGTACCAGAAACATCATTTCCCTGAGAGTCAGGAATTTGCACGGCGATTTACAAAAATATTTCTAGTTTTTGTTTCTGTGATTTCGTATTTCTTTATAACTTCTATGTAATTATATTTTTGTTTCTCTTAAACAAACTAAACAAATAAATTCTACTATTTTATATACTTTAGATTATTATAATCCAAAGTATATAAATTACTAAGGTTCACATAAACTTCAAAAATACTCTTCCCTTATGAATTCTAAATAATAAAACTTTGAACATCTGGATGAAAATTTTTATATATAATTTACTCGTTTAGGCAAAAAAAAACATCTACCTTCTCCCTTTCTGGCAAGCCGTACAATCAAAAAAAAGGCTTCCATAGCGGAACAGAACTCTCCCTGTTATCTCGGATTTGGTGGATGCTGCACTTTTTTACGCACCTAACGTGCCTCATAAATAGTCTGCAACTTATATTATTATATGATATAGTGTAGATTGATTTCTGTCAATGTTTAGTTTTCAAGAAATATCGTAGAATTTAGATTCTCTTCTCTTTTTTATATTAGGACAAATGTCGAGTTTTGAATTTTTATTGAGGGGTTAATACAACCCCTGAAAACGAGCGAGTCAAGGCCTTGAGCGAA
>CAMEET010000076.1 GCA_945915085.1 uncultured Treponema sp.
CTGAGTTTTGGCAAAAGTGGAGTTTTGATTAAAAAAAGGGTGTTGAAACTGCCAAAACTCACGGCTCGCGCAAAACTAAACGTACATTGGTGTGAAAGTTTGTCGCGCGAGCCAGGGACACACCTTGATTTTTAAACATAACGTTTCCTGAGTTTTTTAGCGAAGCGTTAAAAAAAACTCATAGCATGTGCTAAAAACTTTAAATTAAATCAAACGACGGCATTTCGGCGTTTGATTTAAACCTTCTATAAAATTGGACACCGGAGGTTGTTTCAACAACCGAGGATGTACAATTCGTTCGCGATAAGCGAACAGTTTAATAAAAGAGTTTTGAAAAAACTCTAAGTTAAATCAAATGACACTATTTTGTCATTTGATTTAAACGTTCGTATTTCAGCGGTTCATAGGCACAGAAGAAATCAATCCCTTTAAGCAGCATTATGACTTCATCCAGTTTTATCTCCTTTGCCTGTTCAACAGTATCAGGCCAGGGCCACCTGCCCGTCTCCAAAGTTTTCTGAGCAATCCAGAATCCGTTAGTTTCCCACCAAATCAATTTCAAAAGTTTTCTCCGGCTGTTACAGAACATGAATACTGCACCGCTGAATGGATTTTGTTTCATCAGATCATTTATTACATGAAGAAGCTCTTCTTTGCTTGTTCTCATGTCAGTTGTTTCAGGTCTTAGGAATATTCGTGCCTTGCTAAAATCAAACATCATATGCAATAAGGCCAACCTCTGCAAAATTTTAAACAATGTTGTTTCTCCTGTTGTTATTGGAATATCAATTTCGATGCTACCTGCCCTGACTGTTATAAGCTCTTTGCGGTCTATTCCGACTTTTATCTGATGTTTCGATGCATGGGGAATATCTAGTTCTACTAATTCTGATGCCTGGAATATGTCATTAGATTCAGACTCAGAATGTTGTGACCTGTACATTTTTTCCTGAATCCAGGATTTAAGTGCCTCCGGCTGGATGCTGTGCATTTTTGAAAAGTCATCAATATTCATTTTAGAAACTGCAAATTCATTTATCAGTTCCTTTTTGACTCTTTTGACTGGAAAAATCATAAAAAAATCACCTCAATTTTCTGGAATTAAGGTGATTGCATTTCTAATTGATTCGTTTTTTAGCTGGATCAATCGTTTATACTTTCATTTATTTTCTGTATCTGCTTTTTATAATTCTGATAAATACAGAACCAGATAATGAAATAAGTAATCACATATTCAGAAAATCCAAAAAGGAATCCAGATAATGTATGCGGGTACCAGTAACTGATCCATCCTCCAAGAAGACAGCTTGAAGTAATGAGGAAAAAATGTGTCAGAGTCTGGCGGGTAAGACTCCAGCTGTCTTTTTCAAATATAAATGTTGAAAGTCCGAAGATAAGTCCATATCCGATATTTACCAGAGTCTGAACACACATAGCCCAAAGAGGACTGCCATATTTTCTCTCGAGAATCGGATAGTACGGATAATAATTTCCGTTATGAATACAAAGTGAAACTATCAGTGTAATAGTCTGTGAAATTGCCATACTTATGGCAATGCCCAGCAATGCCCGTTTTAATATTTCTTTCATTTTAAATATCCTGTTTATCGAATTTTAAGTTTTGTTTTTATTTCCTTCATATAACGTCTGGAAACAAAAACCCGTTCACCATTTTTCAGATTCATTACGATATTTCCGTTCAGGCTCATATCCATATTCTTTAAATAGTCAAAATTTACAATATCAGTGTTTGAAATACGAATAAATCGTCTGAAATCATCTTCTTTCATCAGCTCTTCTATCTGATAAAGTCGCTGGGAAAGCTCGTAATCGTCCTGATCATTTTCAGAACCATATACTTTTGCATAGACTTTTTTCTGCAGACTGTAAATGCGAACAATATTTTCAGGCTTCAAGAATGTTACAGTTTCATCCTGTTTGCCAGTAATCATTGAAGAAAAACCGGCATCGTTTCCAGCTTCCCCGTCAGCAGAAATCTTTTCTACAAGACGGGAAACTGTTTCTGTTATCTTTTTTACATGAATGCAGATTTCGTCATCGCCCACGGTTTGGTCTAAATTAATAGTAATCTTCATATTTATATTTTATTAGAAATACTTTCTGTATCCAAGATTAACATTGCTGTAGCCAAAGCCTTTTGTACAGTATCCCCCGCCATATTCAATCAGAAAACCTGCACTGCTCCCTTCAAATCCTAATTCAAATCCACCTCCACCACCAAAGTCAAAACCATAATCTTTACCGCTAAACTTCATTGCTTCCGAGAAGAATAAATTACCTCCAAGAGTTAGGAAACCGTATGATTTTATATACACTCCATTAACAGTTTTCTTTCCTCCCAATACGATTTTGTTGATCATTCCTGCCATTCCCACAGGATCTTCCTCATTTAAAAAAACTCCGGCTCCAACAATTTCAAGACCGTCTCTGATAAAAAGTCTTTCTGATTCAAAAATATTCGGAAAGCCCAATTCCACTGCTCCACCGGAACGATAAGAATCTGTTTTCCAAAGTCCTGAGATTGAAAAACTCTCTCTTGCAAATACTTTAGTTGTCATTACAAGTGTCAGAATCCCCCAGCAAATTACTTTAACTGTCTTTTTCATGCCTATCTCCTTTCAAGCGGCTTTACCGCTTTGTTATGTTCAAAAGGTACAGCAGAATTTTTTTTTCTGATATGGATTTTTGACAAGTGGTCGTTTTTATAGGACGAGTGGCTTGATCATGAGTTATTTTTCCACATTATATGACTGAAATTATCTTTGTATAATCATAAGGCATATCCCCAATAACTATTGTGTTCTCTGCTTTAAAGGAAAGGTCGACCAGAGTTTTTAGTACAGCATCAGGATGCGGCTTTAATAAAGGAGTATCTTCGCCGGCCAGAATATAGGTGAAAAACTCTGAAAATTTCATAAGGGACAGAAATTAAAGTAAGGATTTCCTGTTCCGGGATGTGCCAATTGTACAGACAATGTCGTGCATTTTCAGGGTTTTCATCGTTTCTTTAACATTCAGTAACAATACGGGCGGAATTGTTTCTTTAAGGCTGTTGAACTTTTCCCTGCACATGCAAGGAAAACCCTTGATTTTTAAACATAACGTTTCCTGAGTTTTTTAGCGAAGCGTTAAAAAAAACTCATAGCATGTGCTCAAAAAAAACGTCAACTGGAATACTAATTCTTTGCACATGCAGGGACAAACCTTGATTTTTAAACATAACTTTTCTTGAGTTTTGGCAAAAAGGATTTTCACTAAAAAATAGGTGTTGAAACTACCAAAACTCACGGCTCGCGCAAAACTAAACGTACATTGGTGTGAAAGTTTGTCGCGCGAGCCAGGGACACACCTTGATTTTAAACATATCGTTCCTTGAGTTTTTTAGCGAAGCGTTAAAAAAAACTCATAGCATGTGCTCAAAAAAATCGTTCACTGGAATACTAATTCTTTGCACATGCAAGGAAAACCCTTGATTTCAAACATATCGTTCCCTGAGTTTTGGCAAAAGTGGAGTTTTGATTAAAAAAAGGGTGTTGAAACTGCCAAAACTCACGGCTCGCGCAAAACTAAACGTACATTGGTGTGAAAGTTTGTCGCGCGAGCCAGGGACACACCTTGATTTTTAAACATAACGTTTCCTGAGTTTTTTAGCGAAGCGTTAAAAAAAACTCATAGCATGTGCTCAAAAAAACGTCAACTGGAATACTAATTCTTTGCACATGCAGGGACACACCTTGATTTTTATATTTTTCGCCAGTTTGGTATGAGATGTGCAGGGTTTGAAGTGAAACAGCGCACCGAGGCTTGAACAGGCGACGTAGTCGAGTCCGAAGGACCGAGCGTGAGCGAGCTGTGAAAGGCGACTGACTAACTGCACTTTGCTCTAATCAAAAAAAAGAAAGAAACCTAAATTTTATCACGGAATATGGATTATTTCTCGCGGTTTGCTTCCGTTTGCCGGGCCGACGATTCCGCGTTCTTCCATTTCTTCCACAAGGCGGGCTGCGCGGTTGTAACCGATTTTCAGTTTGCGCTGAATATAACTTGCACTTGCTTTTCCCGCTTGAACAACAATTTCAAGAGCCTGGTCATAAAGAGGATCATCATCGTCCATTGGTTCACCAAACAAATCTCTTGAAGAATCGTCTTCTTCATCATCAAAGAAAATTTCGTCATCGATGTAATCTGGTTTGCCATATTCTTTGACTGTGCGCACTACATCTTCGACTTCTTGGTCTGTTACAAATGTTCCTTGTATTCTGATTGGAGCTGGATCAACTGCCGAAGCGTAAAGCATATCTCCGCGTCCAAGCAGTTTTTCGGCTCCATTTGTGTCGATGATTATGTTTGAATCTGTTCTTGAGGCAACCATAAACGCAATACGGGTTGGAATATTTGCTTTGATAAGACCTGTGATTACGTTTACTGATGGACGCTGTGTTGCAAGAACAAGATGAATTCCTACTGCACGCGACATGGCTGTTAATCTTGCAATTACTGTTTCCAGTTCTTTTCCTGACGTTGCCATCAAATCTGCAAATTCATCAATGATGATGACAATGTATGGTAATTTTTCTGTGCAGATTTCCTGCTCCTGTATGCGCTGGTTGTATGTTGAAATGTCACGCACTCCAAGTTGATCTAAAAGTGCATATCGTCGTTCCATTTCGCACAATGCCCATTTTAACGCCTGTAAAGCCTTTTTTGGCTCGGTGATTACTGGTGTCAAAAGGTGCGGAATATTATTGTAAAGTTTCAGTTCGACTACTTTTGGGTCTACCAAAATCAATTTTACATCGCGGAAAGAGCGTTTATATAATATAGAAAGAATCAGCGAATTTACACAAACTGATTTTCCTGAACCTGTGGCACCGGCTATGAGCATGTGTGGAGTCTTTACTAAATCAATAAGCTGTGCTTTTCCAAGAATGTCTTTTCCAAGAATGACTGGAACTGCCATTTTTTTCCATTCGGGTAGATTCATTTCTATGATTTCGCGGAAACCAACTACTGAGCGATGGCGGTTTGGCACTTCGATTCCAACTGCCTGTTTTCCTGGAATTGGAGCAACAATTCGGACTGATTGAGCTGCAAGGTTTAATGCGATGTTATCCTGAAGTTCGACTATTTTTCGAAGTTTTACACCTGGAGCTGGCAAAATTTCGAACATTGTGACAACTGGTCCTTTTTTTATTCCAATGATTTTTGCTTCGATGTTGAATTCTGCAAGTGTTTGTTTTAATGTAAGTGATGCATTTTTTGTTGCATCATCTATCACCCAATATTCATCATCTTTGTAGGCTATCAATAAATCTGATGGAATTACATAAGGTCCTTTTTTTACAGCACGGTTTCCAAGCTGAACTGGATTTGCCTGAATTTCTGTAAGTTTTGGAGTATTTTCCGCCTGTTGCGCATTAAAAAAGTCTGTCAGTTCATCTGCAGTAAGGTTTGTTGCTGTGTTTCCTTCAAGACTTGGGTTTGGAGTTTTTTCGATTTTGTTTCCATTGAAATCAATTTCTACTTGCGGTGTATTAATTGGGGACAGACCTTGATTATTTTGATTATTTGAGTTGTCAGCTTGGGACATGTCAACTGGGGACACACCTTGACTTTCGTTTTGACTTTCAAGAGGGGACAGACCTTGCTGTTTCTGCTGCCCCTGTTTTTTCTGTGCGTAGTCTTTTCTAATCTCAGCTTCCATTTCCTCAAAAATATCAGAGGCGGACGACAAATTTTTGTTTTCCTTTGCCGGATTTTGATTTTGCTCCTGTTGATTTTTTTGTGCAAATTCCTGCTGTGCAGCCTGCGAAACAATGCCGACTTTGTTCACAGGTTCGATTTTGGAAATTTTGCTTTCAATCACTTCTTCCAAATCTTCGATGCCTTCATTTTCATCAAAATCATCTTCAATATCATTATAATCATCAAAATCGTTTTCATAACTGTTTTGAATTCTTTCTTTTTGAGCTATTGCAGGTGTTTCGATGTCAAAATCCGGGAACGGTAAAGTTTCGTCTTCTACAAAATCATCTTGAAAATCGTCTTCCGAGCTTGAGTCATTTGGATTTTGAGTTTCGTAAGTTTGTCCCAAAACTATTTTTGATGGATATTTTGACCTGGGAATCTCCGGTTCGCCAGAATCTTCCTCTTCTTCATCATCTGAATCATCGTGAAGAACAATTCCAGATGGAAATTGAGATTTCGCAGTTACTGATTCCATATAATTTGCTGCAGCATAAGGATCATTTCCGTTGTAATTTTGTCTTTTCTGGTTATTTTGATTTTCTTGATTTATTTCAAAATAATTAAACGCATTAGTTTCAGGAGAATTTTCGGTTTCAACTTCTATTTCACCTTCTGGTTCAACCGATTCAGCGTCGGAGTCGAGGTCAGTTTCATATTCATAAGAATTACTTTGCACTTCAAATTCAGAAGATTCTACGAATTCATTTTCAGCTGCAAATTCTGTTTCGTCGGAAAAATCTTCGTATTCTTTGGAAGACTCATTATTTTTGTTGAAAACTTCTTCATCTGAAATTGAAATTTCTTCGCCGGAAAGTTCTTCCATTTCCTCATCATTTTCAGTAAAAGAGAGTTGATTTTGTGATTTTTCAGATTCATCATAATCTTGTGGCGGAAATTCCAGTGCTTTGTCATCCACATCAAAATATTCGTCATATTCTGGAGGCAAAGTTTCTGGTTGTGGCGGCAGATTCCATTCAAGTTCATCGATTTGACTGTCATTTTCATCTTCTGTGGCGGTGAGTGCAGCAAATTCTTCTTGAGTAATCATTGAAGTTTGAGTTGCCGGCTCGTTATCCATTTCAGACTGATTTTCTGTTTCAGCTGGAGATTCGTCTTTCGCTTTTTTTTCTGTATTGAAATCATCTTGATTTTCTGAATCACTTTGATTTTCAGTTTTTTCCGATAATTCTGTTTCCTGTGTTTCCACTTTTGTTTCATCAAAAACTTCATCAAAAATCGGATTGATGGCTGGTTTTATATCATTATTTATTTCGCCATTTAGCTCCAGATTTGAATCGTCAACAGAGTTTTTTTCTGATTTTTCTGTAATTTCTGAATTGTTTTTACCAGGAATCTTAATACGCGGAAGTTTTATATTTTTCTTTGAGTTTTCATCTCTATTTCCACCAAAATGTTTCTGCTGAATTTTGTCAGCGATAATTCCAATTCCCAAAAATTCAATCACCATCATCATCACGCCTGTTACGATTGCAACTATCAGCTTGATGACAGAGAATGAAGAGCCTGAATATTTAATGATTGAGCGGCAGATATTTTCTGTAATCACACAAGTGAAAAAAGGAATCAACGCGGTCAAAAGTCTCATTGTTTTTCTTGCAGTCCATTTTGCCGAAAAGCAGGAAAGTCCTGCTATCATCAAAAAGACTGGAATCAAAATACTTGAAAAACCATAAACTGAGTAAAGCATTTTACCCAATTTATAAAATAAATTGTCTTTTCCAGGTCCCATTGCACCAAAATCAAAAGGCTGCAACAACAAACTGATAGAGAATAAAGCGGAAAGTACGAGTAAGACAACCGCTGTTAGATTACTAGATTTATTTTGTGTTTTCATAATTCCATTATCGGAGAAAAAAAGTATTATTTTAGTCAAATTTAAGTCAATTTTGTACGATTTTTCTTGTTAGATTGATATAAAAAAGGTTATAATTGAACTATGAAATCGACTTCTATAAAAACAGTTGCAGTTTTGACTTCAGGCGGTGATGCTCCAGGTTTAAACGCAGCTATCAGAGCTTTGTGTGTTTCCGGAAAAAATAATTACGGAATGAAATTTATTGGCGTAAGAAACGGTTATCGTGGCTTAATTGATAATGATACGTTCAAAATGGACAGCCTTGATTTTGACTCCATGATTTCCATGGGCGGAACAATTCTTGGAACTTCCAGAGTAAAACCGTTTAAAAATCCTGTTCCAGATCCAAAAACAGGACTTCTGCCAGTCGAAGCAATCAAAGAAACTTTCAAAAAAAATAAGATTGATGCATTGGTTTGTCTTGGAGGTAACGGAACAAATACGACAGCTTCACTCTTATCAGAAGCCGGATTTAAAGTAATCGGCATGCCTAAAACTATTGATAATGATATCGTGGGCACAGACGAAACTTTTGGTTTTCATACAGCGATTGATGTAGCAACACAGGGAATTGAATCCATAAGAACGACAGCAAGAAGTCACAGTAGATGTATGGTTGTGGAAATCATGGGACATAAAGTTGGCTGGCTTGGTCTTTATTCAGGTGTTGCAGGAAATGCAGATGTCATTCTTCTGCCAGAAATTCCTTATGATATTAAAAAAATTGCAAAATATCTGAAAGCAAAAAAAGAGAATGGTCAGAATTATTTTATAGTTGCATGTTCAGAAGGTGCACTTAATATAGAAGAAAGTAAACTTTCCAAGAAAGAATTCAAAAAGGCACGCGAATCTATGGAACAGTCAGTTGCATTCCGAGTTGCAAAAGAAATTGAAGCTGAAACTGGAATTGAAACACGAACTTCTGTTTTGGGATATTTGCAGCGCGGTGGAGCTCCATCTCCTTACGATATGCTTTTGGCGACAAAACTTGGAAATGCGGCAGCTGATTTTCTTGCAAATGAACAGTTTGGAAATCTGGTTGCAGTAAAAGATGGAAGAATTGTTGCAACTCCTTTGAATGTTGTAGCAGGTCAGGCAAAAGCAATTCCTATGGACGAACCTCTTTTAAAGACTGGTCGCGATTTGGGCATTTGTTTTGGCGACTAAAAACATTTTAGAAACTGGTACAAAAAAACTGGTAGACAAGATGAATTCTAATCTCAAATGTTACCGTTGTGCAGAATGTGATGGTTTTGGCTGTCCAAATATGATTCCGGGGCTTGGCGGCGTGATGGACGGCAAAAACTTTCAATTGAATGTACAAGGTTGGTCTAAACTTTTTTCACTTGCACAAAATCACGGTGATGACAAAAAAATTCTTCAGATTCAAATTTCACCTGAAAAACTACGCTGTGGTCCGGTAACTGGTGCTGTAGAAAATATCGGTTATCAAAACGAAGAAGAGTTTTACTTTCCTTATCTTTCAAATGCAAATAAAAGTGGTTTTGGTTTGTGCGTAGGTGATGGTTGTCCAGATGAAAAGCTTGCATTTGGGCTCAACGCTATTCAAAAACTTGATAACAAACCAAAAAGCGTGGCATTTTTTTTGAAACCTTATCCTCAAAAAAAACTTCTTGAACGGGTAGATTTTGTTCAAGCGAATGCTGATTTTATTGGAATTGACATAGATTCGTTCAATATTGCAACAATGCGGAATCTTGTTAATTTGGAAAAAAAATCAGCAAAAAATCTCATAGAAATTAAAAATCATACAGATAGAAAATTTGTGATAAAAGGCGTTTTTACATCCGAAGATATTGAACTTGTGCAGAAAGTGCAGCCGGATGTTGTTTACATTTCAAATCATGGTGGCCGCGTAGAAACAAAAATTGGAAGTACCGCAGAGTTTCTTTACGAAAATGCAAAAATCCTAAAAGAAAATTGTTCAGAAATTTGGATTGACGGCGGTGTTCGCACAAAAAAAGACATTCAAACCGCACTTTTTTATGGTGCAGATCAAGTGATTCTGGCAAGACCTTTAATCCGGGCCACATTTGATAACGTGTACAAAGAATTCGTGGGAAATTTATTAAAATAGAAAACAGTGCGTAAAAAAAACTTTCTTTTTCCTCACTATTGTATTATAATGAAATTTATCAAATTTTTATAAGAGGCGTTGCCTCCTGCAATAAACATAAATGTGTTGCACTGCCGCTAACGCGGTGTTTTTATTGGAGTAGTTATGACTGAAGCTCACGAAAACAATGAGAATATTTCAGAAAAGAAAAAATATAGAAGCCTTTATCGGAGAATTATTACTGATACACTTCTCGTTTCCATGTTTGGTTGTGTCGCTGTTGTATTTGTTTTGAATAGTATTGCCGGACGTTCCCTAAAAAAAGTCAACAGACAGAATCTTGAAAATTCTGTTCCTGCTATCATGACTGTAATAGAAGACGAAAAAGCTTCCCTAAAAAGTACAGCTCTTTATGCACAAAACAATTTTGAACTTTTGAGTAAATCAGATTCGCTTACTATTAATGAAATCAATAATTTTGTAAAAGAGTTTGATTTGTATGGTGCACTTTACAGCGAAAAATCTGGAAAAGTAATTGAAACTTTTGGAAAAAGCACGAAAGTTTTGAGTGATGCAGAAAAACAGTCTATAAAATCTGCAAGTTCTGATCCAAAAATTTTTGTTTCTGTAAAAGATGGTGAAATCCTTTTTATTACTTCCATTGATTTTATGGGTAATGCTTTGACTCTGGAGATGGAATTCAGCAGTCTTTCAACTCTGGAAAGATATGCAACACTTATGTCATGCGTTTTCACTGTTTTTATTGATGATTTGCGTGTTGAAACTACTATCAAAGACAGCAAAGGCAATTATCTTGTAGGAACTACTTTAAATAACGAAGAAATTTATGAAGAAATTTATTCAAATAAAAAAACTTATCGTGGTGATAATGTAATTAATGGTGTGGACTACATTTCAGTTTATCTTCCTATTCCAAATAATGATAATAAAAATGCTGCCTTGTTTATGGGAATTTCCACAGATCATGTAAAAACTATCAAAAAAGAAATTTCCACTGCTTTGATTCCTTCTGTAGTTTTCATTATTTTTGAAATCATTTTTGTGATTATGATTTTGTTTGCACGCCTTGTGATGAAGCCTCTTGGCAAAACAGGAAAAGCTTTTGAAATTTTGAACGGTCAGTCTGGTGTTTCTGATTTGACTATCCGCATTGATTCTAAAAATAATGATGAAATCGGAAAAATTACAAGCGAAATCAATGTGTTTATTTCTTCTCAGCAGGATTTGCTTGGCGATGTTAAAAATGCCAACGATTCATTGAAGTTAATCGGTGAAAGCCTTGCTTCAAGTTCACAACAGTCTGCAAGTGCAATTTCTCAGATTATGGCTAATATTGAAAGTGTAAATCATTCTGTAGAAAAACAGACTATGGCTTTGCAGAATGTTCAAGAAAGATTGATTCAAAACCGCGAAAATGCAGCTAGCCTTGAAGAATTGATTGTGAAACAGTCAGAAGGAATAAGTGAATCTTCTGCAGAAATTGAAGAGATGATTGGAAATATCAATTCTGTTACTCAAAATGTTGGAAAAATGTCTATGGAATATAGCGAGTTGATTTCCATCACTGAAAATGAAAAATCACGTCAAAACAGCGTTGCTCAACAGATTTCAGAAATGGCACAGCAGTCTCAGCATTTGACTGATGCAAACAATGTAATTTCTCAGATTGCTTCTCAGACAAACCTTCTTGCAATGA
>CAMEET010000077.1 GCA_945915085.1 uncultured Treponema sp.
ATGTTTTCATTCCATCAAGAAAACGAAGCAATGTTGATGAAATCCGCTATATTTCCAAAACAAATATAAAAGCTGTTGAAGTAAAAGATGACGGTTCTACAGTTGTATATTATCAATTTGTTAAAGTGAATGGAAAATGGCTTGTTCACATTCCTACTCTATAATCAGCTGAATAATAATCAATTTTTTAAAGTTTTAAAGATTGTGTTTATTGATTTTTAATTAAATTCATTCTATAATATTATTTGTATTTAATAACCGGAGGATATTATGAAAGTTGGTAAAAAAGTTTTGCTTTCATCACTTTTGGCCTTAACAGTTTTTTTTGTATCAGCTCAGGAAAAACAAGTTCAAAAAAAAGATAATTCTTCTTCAGAAAAAGAAACATCTGTAGAAAGTGAATATTTAAATGACATCGACAGTGACATTATAACAACATTGGCAGATTCTGATGATTACGATAATAAACTGGTAGCTCTCCAATATTTGCAGGGAGCAATCGAAGATGGAAATACATCTGATGCAATCATTCAGGCTCTTGATAAACTTGCAGGAGAAGGTTTAACTTCTCAGACAAGAACAAACGGAAGACTTACAAATAATTTTCCGGAAATTCGTCGTCAGGCTTGTCTTTTGATGGCAAAAGTTCCAACAGAACATTCAAAAAACACACTTGTTTCTATTGCAATTGCCGACTCTGAACCTATGGTTATTGCAGCAGCAGTAAAATCACTTGGAGAAATTGGAATAAACAATAATGATGAGACTGTAGAAGCAATTGCTTTTGCTAACAGAAGAAATCAGGTTTTAAATCCTACAAGCAGTCTTGCACTTGAAGTTTTGACAGCTTATGAAATTCTTGCTGACTCTACAGAAAACAAAAAAACAATCATTGATTCAGTTGCTAGAATTTCAACAGATTATCATTATGTAACTCCTGTAAGAAACAAAGCATACAAATTGTTAAAAAGTCTTTCGTCAAGTGGAAGTGACAGTAACAAAAAAGATTCTAACAAAGATAAAAAACAGCAGTCTTCAAATGAATCTTCTAATGAAGTAACTGGAGATTAATTTTCTTTGTTTTTTCATTTTTTATGATTATATTAATATAAAGAATTTCTTAAATTTTATGATATGGTGGTTTTGTTTATCATTACCACCTAATTTTTTTATCTGTATAAGCAGAATGTTGCCGCTAATGTAACTTTATTCAGCGCATACATTTGCTGTCACTGACGAGGAGGAGAAATGGAGCCTATAATTTTGGCATCTTCATCACCAAGAAGACAAGAGATTCTCAAAATGCTCAAAATTCCGTTTCGTGTAATAATTCCAAATATTGATGAAACATTAACTACTGCAATTGAATTGGAACAGATTCCTGAATTATTGGCACGTGAAAAAGTTACTGCAGTGATTCATGCTCAACCTGCTGGGCAGGAAATTCCTTGGGTTTTGGGAGCAGACACTTTAATTATTTTTGAAGATAAAATTCTTGGAAAACCACAAACACATGAAATGGCTGTGGAATACTTAAAAAAACTTCAGGGAAATACTCATACTGTGATTACATCAATTGTTTTGTATAACGGTCACACTCATGAAACAACTACAAGAACATGCAAAACAAAAGTAACTTTTGCACAAATGTCAGATAAGGAAATTGAATGGTATGCAGAAACTGGTGAATGGCATGGTGCTGCCGGTGGATACAGAATTCAAAGTCTTGCTTCATGTTTTATTCAAAAAATAGAAGGTTCATATTCTGGCGCTGTCGGCTTGCCTATTTTTGAACTTTACGATATACTTAAAGAACAAGGTTATTCTGTTTTAGAATAATTTTTATAAATTACAACAACTCGTAGAGTTGCACATTCCGATCTCTTTTGAGATGCGAGAAACAGAGTTTGGCGGTTTGATTCAAAATATAATCAATTTTGAAAATCAAACCCGTGAAGGAGCGTTACTCATGGCTGTAGTAACAATGAAAAACCTGTTGGAATCTGGAGTTCACTTCGGACATCAGGTAAAACGTTGGGATCCACGTATGAAGAAGTACATCTTCGCAGAACGTAATGGAATCCACATTATTGATTTGCAGAAAACAATTGCTGCAATTAAAGACGGATATGATGAAGTTCGCAAAGTAACTGCATCAGGAAAATCAATCCTTTTTGTTGGAACAAAAAAACAGGCTCAGCAGGCTGTACAGAAAGAAGCTGAACGCTGTGGTATGTTCTATGTAAACAACCGCTGGCTTGGTGGTATGCTTACAAACTTCTCTACAATCAAAAAATCACTTCAGCGCCTCAAGAAAATTGAAAAAATGGAAATTGACGGCACTTTTGATAATCTTACAAAAAAAGAAGTTGCAGCTCTTCAGAAAGAAAAATCAAAACTTGAAAAGAACCTTGGTGGTATCAAAGAAATGAAAGAACTTCCAGGTGCAATTTTCATTATTGATACACACAAAGAACAGCTTGCAGTTGCAGAAGCACGCAGAATGGGAATTCCTATCATTGCTGTTGTTGATACAAATTGTAATCCAGAAGGTATTGACTTCCCCATTCCTGGTAACGATGATGCTATTCGTGCAATTTCATTGTTCACATCAATTATTGCTAATGCTGTAATCGAATCTGACAATGAAGCTGGACTTAAGATTCTTGAAAATCTTAATGATGATGAAGAAATTACTACAGATGCAGTAATTAAGAGTGAAGATGAAGAAATCGTAGACTATTCAAATTATCAGCCAACAGAAGTTAAAGAAGAAGATGTTGAAGAAGATGACAAAGATAGTCTTGTTGATGAAGATAAAATTTATAAGGACTAATTTATGGCAATCACAGCAGCTGATGTAAAAGCACTTCGTGAAAAAACTGGTGCTGGTATGATGGAATGCAAAAAAGCCCTTACTGAATGTAATGGTGATATTGCAGAAGCAGAAAAATCTTTGAAAGAAAAAGGTCTTGCAGCAATGGCAAAACGTTCTGAACGTGCTACTTCTGAAGGACGTTTGTTCATTCGCCAAGATGGAAATAAAATTGCAGTAATTGAACTTACTTGTGAAACAGACTTTGTTGCAAAAAATGCTGATTTTATTGCAGTTGGTGAAAAAATGCTTGATGTAACACTTGCAAAAGGTTACACAAAAGTTGAAGCTGAACACGAAGAAATTCTTGAACCTCTTAAAGTTTCTATCCGTGAAAACATGAAAGTTGCAAAAGTTGAAGTATTTGATGTACCTGCAACTGCATCTGCAGCTTATTACGTTCACTCAGACTTCAAAACTGGTGCTGTTGTAATCGTTGACGGTTCTACAGCTGACAGCGTAAAAACATTTGCAAAAGATTGTTGTTTGCACATTGCAGCTTTCACACCATCTTATACTTCAAAAAAAGATGTACCACAGAGTTACATCGATGAACAAAAAGAAATCTTTAAAGCTCAGATGGACCAGGATGAAAAAATGGCTGGAAAACCTGAAAATGTTAAAGAAGGAATTTTGCAGGGTAAAATCAACAAACATTTGGCAGAAATCTGTTTTGAAGATCAGATGTTCGTAAAAGATGACAAAAAAACTGTAACTGCTAAACTTGCAGAAACAGGAAAAGAAGCTGGAGCTACACTTTCTTTTGTTGTAGCTAAACTTTTTGTTTTGGGTAAATAATTTTTTTTACTAAAAAAGGCTGTTTTAATTTTTTTTGAGAGTTAAGGCAGCCTTTCATTGCGATACACATAAATGTGTCGCGCTAATGCGGAGTTTAATAGGGATGTTATAAAAAAATTACATCCGTGTGTTTTTTTATAACTCAAGTTTATTTTGTGCATAACACTTTATAAACTTGTATTCGGCGCATCTTGCGCCACCGCTAACGCGGAGTTTAATAGGAGGAAATATGTCTGAAACTTGTGAAGCTCGAATGGAAAAAACTATAGCTTCTTTAAAAGATTCTTTTAATACAATTAGAACAGGTCGTGCTAATGCGGCTATTTTTGATAAAGTTCGTGTAGATTATTATGGAACAAAATCTCCATTAAATCAGGTGGCAACAATTGCAATTCCAGAAGCTCGTTCTGTTATCATCACTCCTTTTGATAAATCTCTTATTTCTGAAATTGAAAAAGCAATTCAAGTTGCAGACTTGGGATTAAATCCTTCTAATGATGGAAAAGTGATTCGCATTCAAATTCCAGCACTCACAGCAGAACGCCGTAAAGAACTTGTAAAACAGGCAAAAACAATTGCAGAAAATAGCAGAACTGCAATAAGAAATATTCGTCGTGACGGAAATGATGATTTAAAAAAACAGCAGAAAGACGGAACTTTAACTGAAGACGGTCTTAAAACAGAAACTGATAAACTTCAAAAATTGACTGATAAATTCATCGATGAAATCAATAAGATTTATGAAGCTAAAGAAAAGGATATTTTACAAAACTAATGTCTTTTATAGATAAAAATAATCTTCCATTACATGTCGCTATTACAATGGACGGTAATGGAAGATGGGCACAACAAAGAAAATTACCGCGAACTGCAGGTCATGATCAAGGCTTACACACTGTTAAACGGATTGTAAAACTTGCATCTGACATAGGAATTAAGTATTTAACTTTGTACGTATTCTCTACAGAAAACTGGAAAAGAACTGAAAAAGAAGTTGGTTTTCTGATGAACTTAATTCATATTCATCTTTGCGGCGAACTTGATTTTTATAAACAAAACGGAATCAAAATCAATCATATTGGTGACATTGATTCACTTCCCGACTCTATCAAAAAAGATATAAAAGAAGCAATTGAAGATACAAAAGATTTTTCAGGAATGACGCTAAATCTTGCCATTAATTATGGCGGAAGAGATGAACTTCTGAGAGGAATTAAGAAAATCATAAATAACAAAATAAATGAAAATGAAATCACAGAGCAATTAATTTCCAGCTTTTTAGATATGCCTCAAAGTCCTGATGTAGATTTGTTGATAAGAACTGGCGGCGAAAAAAGATTGAGCAATTTTCTGCTATGGCACATTCCTTACGCTGAACAGATTTATACAGATACTTTGTGGCCAGATTACACGGATGAAGAGTTTATAAAAAATATCGAGGATTTTTCACATCGAAACAGAAGATTTGGTGCGGAAAAATCTGAAAATGTAAAAAAGGAATAAAATGAGTAAAACAGCACAACGGTTACTAACTTTTTTTATTGGAATTCCTCTTGTATTGCTGATTGTTTTTGCAGATTATTTGAATAATCTTCCTTTGCATATTGCAATAGGCATTTTTTCAGTTCTTGCAGCAAATGAATTTTATGATATGCTGAAAATTAATCACACACTTTTTCCAAAACCGTTGCTTATGGTTTTTACGGCTTTACTGCCATATCTTACTTTTTTATTTATCCTTTATGATTTTAAAATTGAATTAATACCGTGGGTTTACCTTTTTGAAATTTTGATGTTGATGGGAATTGAATGTTTTACAGCAAAAACTTTTGAAAAATCACTATCAAAAATTGCATATTCAAGTTTACTTATTTTTTACTGCGGATTTTTACTTACATTTCTATCAAGATTGACTGTTACTGAAAATTCAACTTATATAATCAGTTTATTTCTGATATTTGTTTTCATTTGCGATTCTCTTGCATGGTTCTTTGGAGTTTTATTTGGAAAATCAACAAGAGGATATGTTGCTGCAAGTCCAAACAAAAGTTTAGTTGGATTTATCGGAGGAATATGTTGTTCCATTCTTGCAGGATTTTTATTTAAATGCATTTTCCCACAAAAAATTCCATTTTCATACATTGAGATTTTGATTTTAGGTTTTCTTACAGCTATTGCTTCTATTGTGGGAGACTTAATTGAATCTGTATTCAAACGTTCTTCTGGAGTAAAAGACAGTGGAAATTTGATTCCAGGGCGAGGCGGTGTGCTTGATTCTATCGACTCAATTGTAATTGCTGTTCCTGTTTTCTATATCTGTCAATATTGTTTCAGTTTATTTTAATTTTCTTTTATAATATATAAAATTATAGTATATAAAATATGAAAAGAGTTTTAGTTTTGGGCTGTACAGGCTCCATAGGTACAAATACTTTAAATATCGCAAATAATCTTCCACAGGACTTTAAAATCTGCGGTTTGCAATCTCATTCAAATGAAAAAAAACTTGCAGAACTTGGAACTTTTTATAATTGTCCAACTTTACTTACATCAAAAGATTCTTCTGCACAGGCTTTTGAAAAATTGATTGAAGAATCAACCCCTGATATTGTTGTAAACGGAATTGCTGGCGCAGCTGGACTTTTGCCTTCAAAAATTGTTCTGGAAAATAAAATTGACATTGCACTTGCAAATAAAGAAACAATTGTAATGGCAGGACCATTAATCAAAAATCTTGCTAAACAAAATGCTGCAAATATTCTCCCTGTAGATTCAGAACATTCTGCTATTTTTAATCTTGTTGAAAATATTGGAAAAGAAAATATAAGTAAAATCGTGATTACAGCGAGCGGTGGTCCTTTCAGAACTTTTACAAAAGAACAGCTAAACAATGTGACTGTCGAGCAGGCATTGAATCATCCAACTTGGAAAATGGGCAAAAAAATTACAATTGATTCTTCAACTTTGGCAAACAAGGGGCTTGAAGTTATAGAAGCTGCATATCTTTTTGATGTAACTTCTGATAAAATTGAAGTTGTCGTTCATCCTCAAAGTTTGATTCATTCTCTTGTGCGCACTAATGACGGTATGCTTTATGCTCAGATTTCTGATCCTGACATGAAACATCCGATTTACAGTGCTTTGACTTGGCCTGAAAATAAAAAAACTTACCTTGAACCATTTGATTTATTCGACCAGACAATGACATTCTTCAAACCAAGAATTAACGATTTTCCACTTTTGGGATTTGCTTTTGAATGTGTAAAAATGGGAAACTGTTATCCGCTTGTTTTTAATGCCGCAAATGAAGTTGCAGTTCATGCCTTTTTAGAAAAAAAGATTTCATTTCCAGCAATTACAAGAATTGTGAGGTCTGTTCTGGATTATGACTGGAATGCAAAGCTTGACTCTTTTGAAACAGTTTTTGAGGCTGACAAAAAAGCCAGGGATATAGCAATGGAGCTGCTTTAATGAAATGGATTTATGGACTTTTATGCCTGTTTTTTCTAATTCTTTTTCATGAATTTGGTCATTTTATTGCGGCAAAAATTTTTGGTGTAAAAGTTGAAGCATTTTCTATAGGTTTTGGATCTGTTCTTTTGCATAAAAAAATAAAAGGAACAGATTTCAGACTTTCACTTTTTCCTCTTGGCGGCTATTGCAGCATGAAAGGCGAAAAAGATTTTCAAAAAGCACTTGAAGAAAATCAAAAAGAAATTTCTGGTGATGCTGATTCACTTTACGGTATACATCCAGTAAAAAGAGCTGCAATCGGTTTTGCAGGTCCTTTTTTTAATTTTATTTTTGCAGTTCTTGCTTATTCGATTATCAATTTTGTAGGTTATGATTATTACACTTATTCAAATAAAGTGTTGATAAACGAAAACGTTACTTCATCTGTTGCAAAAGATGCTGGAATTATTTCTGGCGATAAAATTATCCAAATCAATAATAAAAAAATTGAAGATTTCAGTGAAATAATTCAGGAAATTTCGTCAAGACCAGATGAAGATTTATGCATTACAATTGACAGAGATGGAAAAATTTTCAAAATTAATCTTCATTCTGAACTAGACAAAGAAAATGGAACTGGAAAAATAGGTATTTCAGCTGATTCTCAAACATTGATAAAAAAATCTACCCCAAAGATGAACGTTTTTTCTGCCCTCGCCCATGGATTTTTAGATACTGTAGAATACATTTCATTAACATTTAAAAGTATAGGAACGCTTTTTAAAGGCGTGAATGTAGACAATGCCATTTCAGGACCTGCAAGGGTCACAGACTTACTTGGAACGACTGTAAAAGAAAGTTTCAGTGAAGGATTTAAAATCGGAATGATAAACATGCTTTCTCTAATGGGAATAATAAGCATTTCGCTTTTCATTATGAATCTTCTTCCAATTCCTGTGCTGGACGGTGGATTGATTCTTTTTGCATTTATTGAATTTATCATCAGGCGAAAAATTAATCCAAAAATTCAGTATTATTTTCAGTTTGTGGGAATTGCCTTTATTGCAGTTTTATTTATAATTGGATTAAAGGGTGATATAAAATTCTTTTTAAGTAAAAGATAATTATTAATATTATAAATTGTTTTTTAATTGGAGATTTATTGTGAAAAAAATCATTTTTTCTTTATTTTTTTTGATTTCATTTTTTAGTCTTTGGGGACAATCTCATATTTCTCAACAATCACATCAAGATAATGTAAATAAACTGCTTCCGGCAATCAAATCTGATTATGAAAGAAGTTTTTTTTCTGCCGGGGAAGACGGTTTTGTTATAAAATGGGCAGAAGACAATCAGGGTGAACATTATCAATTTTCTGAAGTTGGAATTCGACTTATAGCTTTATCTCCAAATGGAAATGATATTGCAATTTATGAAACTGATGGTGGTTCTGTAAACAAAGTAAGTGTTTGGGATTGGCGAACTTTTACAAGAAAATATCAAAAAAAGTTTTCTGATTCTATTACATCACTTGCATATTCTTCCAAAGGTAATTATCTGATTATTGGAACAGCAACTGTTGACGGTGCAGTTTTTGTAAAAACAAACGGCTGGCAGATTGTAGAAAAAATCAAATCAAATACTGGAATTGTAAATTACATTCATACAAGTAAAACTGAAAGAACATGTGTTTTATACTCTCCTTCGGGAACTCTAGCATATTATGATATGCAGAATGGAAAACTAAAACATGAAAAGTTTTCTATTATAAAGGGGCTTTCTCAACTTGTAATGTATAATGATGATAAATTTCTTGCAGGCGTAAAAGATAATCAGATTTATATTATCAATGCATTTAAAGGTAATACGCTCACTGCAATCAATGCGAATAATCCGATTTTACTTTCACGGGAAAATGATTCAAATCTTTATTATTTGGAATTTGATGGAAAAAATAATTATGAACTGAAACTGATTGAAAATCTGGAAAATAATACAGTTTCAAATCCACGAATTGTAAAAAACTTTAGAGGTCCGCGAGCAAATGCTCAGATTACAGTTGGAATAAAAGATGGAAACAATATTTATCTTGGGAATAAAACTGGTGCTGTTTATAAAACAGATTCAGATCCTTCAACTGTTACTCAGATTCTTGATGAAAGTATAGTTACGAAGAATATTTATTCCAAAATTTACGGTATGATTCCATACGATGAAGACTTTTTATTTTTGACATCTAATGCGCTTTACAAATCATCTTATGATTCTGGAATTGTTGATAAAATTATGTCAACAAACGGAGAAACACAAATAACCAAACTGAAGGAAAATAATATTATTTTATGGTCGAAAGGAAGCGGAAATCCTGTTGTGCGTGTAGATTTGGATAAAAAGACTTCGCAGAATATTTTTACACCAAAAAATAGCATTCAATCTTTAAAAATGAGTTCTGTCGGCGAAAAAGAATATCTTATTGAAATAGAAAGCAACAGTATTGTAAATCTTTATGATTTGGAAAACAAAACTTTTAAACAAGTTTATGCTGGAGCTGGAATTCAGGACGCAATTCTTGTAAATAATGGATTGATGTATATTGCAAAATCGGCGGCAACAAATCCTAAAACTCCAATTCTTACTGTTAATATTGAAACAGGAGAAACAGTTCCATTGAATGTAAAAGGTAATGTTGCTTATGCTTTGAGTACGGACGGAACAATTATTTATGGAATTAATCTTATTTCAGATGATTCTGGTCGAAATACTTATGTTTTTTCGTATAATACTTCAACAAAGCAGATGACTAACATTTTGAAATTTTCAGATGAAGATTCAGGAGCTTTTACTTATCTGAATGGTAAAAATCTGTATACAAATATCGGAAGAAATAAGATTTACTGCTATAATATTTCTACCAAAAAACGTTTTGCCTATAACAGAACTGCTTCCATTCCACAAACAATGTGTCAGAATGGAAACAGAGTTGTAATTTTAAACCAAAATGGAAGTATTTCATGGTGTACGCCAACTGATGCAAAACTTACGGCTGACTGGTATCTTACAGTTGACGAACAGTGGTATGAATTTTAATTATTAAAATCGATAAAAAAACAGAAAAACAGTTTAAGGTTTGGTCTGAAAACCATAATCGCCCTAAAACTGTTTTTCTGCTGCCTTAATTATTTCCAGTCAGCAGTGTTTATGCCACAACCTCTCATCAAAGCTTCAGAATAGACATTCACATAACCATCGACAGAACGATCCCAACTGAAATCTTTCTGCATGCCGCGCTCCTGCATCTTTTTGATATGGTCTTTTTTATTGTAATAAGCATAAGTTGCCCAACCAACAGTATTATATACTGCATCTGGAGTGAGTGCATCAAAAAGGAAACCTGTTCCGTCACCAGTATTTTCATTGTACTGTTCAACAGTATCTGCAAGACCACCAGTTCTACGGACAATTGGAAGTGTTCCATACAAAATTGAATACATCTGGTTTAAACCACAAGGTTCATATCGGGATGGCATCAAAAAGAAATCAGAACCAGCTTCAATTAAGTGACTCAAACTTTCATCGTAACCGACATAAGCTCTCATATTTGGAAGAACATTCTGAAGATTATTGATTTCCTGTTCGCACCATTTTTCTCCGCTACCTAAAACAGCAAACTGAATTTCCATATTTTTGCACATTGAATACATGCAGCCATAATTTGGAGCAAAAATTTCTGCAATTCCTTTCTGATCTGCAAGACGTGTTACAATTCCAAAAACTGGAACATCAGGATTTACAGGAAGTCCCATTCTTTTTTGTAATTCTTCCTTACATTTTTTCTTATTTTCAAGATTTTTATAATCAAAATTTGCTGGCAAAAGTTTATCTTTTGAAGGATTCCATGTATCTAAATCACAACCATTTAGAACTC
>CAMEET010000078.1 GCA_945915085.1 uncultured Treponema sp.
AATAGATTTGTGAAATGGGGGACAAAATGAAAAGTATTATGCGTAAAATAATTATGATTTTGGGGTTTGCAGCAATCATTACAGTTTTTGTTTCCTGTGAGGTTTCAAACAAAAAAATACTTCGGTATCAGAAACTTGAAGAAGGCGTTTCAAATCCAACTACAATAGAAGAACTTAAAGATGCAATCAAAAAATATGGCGAACGTGCAGCTGATGTTCAAATGGCTGTTGGCCAGGTGGGAATCTGGTATAAAATTCTTGGAACCAGATATCTTGATCAGAAAATGTATGGTGAAGCATTAAAATGTTTTCAGGAAGCTTTGAAATATTATCCTGATAATCAAAATCTTTATTATTATGTTGGTGTTTGTGCAGGATATATGTCTCATGCTGCATTAGATTTTGGCGGAACTGGAAATACGCAGCAGAAATATAATTATTTAAAACTTGCAGAAGAAGCATATTTGCGTGCAATTTCAATAGAAGACAGATATGTCAGAGCTTTGTATGGACTTGGAGTTCTTTATGTTTTTGAACTGGATGAAAGTCAAAAAGCTATTCCTTATCTTGAAAAAGCGATTGAAATAGATACAAGAAATATCGATGCCATGTTTGTTCTGGCTCGTGCATATTATTCGTGTTATGAATTTGACAAATCCACAGAAATGTATGATAAAATAATAAATACAACAAAATCGCAGGAAAAAAAAGAGATTGCATTAGAAAATAAGGAGAGAGTTTTAAATGCACAATATTCAAATTGAAGGTAAAATCCTTTTTTATTTGTGTCTGCATAGAATTACCTTTTTGTCGTTATGCGAAAAAGAAATTCTATTAAAAAAATTAGACGGTTATGATGAACTTTCTTTACTGTCTGTAGACGACATCTCAAAATTGATTCATCGCCAGATTTCAGCAAAAGTGATTTGGAATGGAAAAGAAAATCTTCGAATGGCAAAAATTACATTAGAATATTGCAAATTTCTCAATATTAGGATAATTTTAAACTCAGATGAAAATTATCCGTTTTTGCTAAAACAGATTTCAGATCCGCCTTTGCTTTTGTTTTGTCGTGGAAATGCAGAATTATTAAATGGAAGAAAATATGTTTCTGTTGTGGGAACCAGAAAACTTTCTGCTCAGGGAAGAGACAGTGCCTGTGATTTTGCATATCAGGCGGCAAAGAACGGTTATTGTGTTGTCAGCGGTCTGGCTTATGGAGCTGATGGTTATGCACATAAAGGTTCTGTAGATGCTTATTTTGATTTTTTAGATGAATCTGAGATGATTCAAAATCTTGGACACACCATTGCTGTGCTTCCTAGCGGAATAGATGAAATTGTTCCGTGCAGGCACAAGCAGCTTGCTCAAATGATTTTGAAAAGCGGTGGGTGCATTATAAGTGAATATGAACCTAAAATGAGCATTGCAAACTGGCATTTTGTTGCCAGAAACAGAATTATTGCAGGTTTATCAGAATCTACAGTGGTGATTGAAGCTCCTGATGGAAGTGGTTCCCTCATTACTGCAGATTTTGCACTTGAATATGGAAGAGAAGTATATCTGCACAAAGCTTGTTTTAGCGAAATGGCATTGAAGATGTCTGATATTGTAAGAAAGGATTTGCTTAAAAAGTTTTCTCAAGGAAACGTGAGTAAATATAAATTAGAAAATACGGTGCAAAAGTTTTTAGAGGAAGGAGCTCCTGTTATCGAAGATTTCGATGATTTTTGTGCTGTTCTGAATGAAGAACCTGGAATAAGAAATGCAAAAATTGTTCAGGCTGAATTGTTTGAATCGGTATAATGTTTGCAGATTTTAAACCTGTTTTCATTCAATAAAAAGGATAATACTGAAAGACTTTATTTTTTTGAAGGATAGATTATGGCTGAAAAAAACAAAAAAAACACTGACAAAAATGCAAAACAGACTTTGGTGATTGTGGAATCTCCAACGAAAGCACACACAATTGAAAAATATTTAGGACCTGGATATGTTGTTCGTGCTTCTGTTGGGCATTTGATAGACTTACCAAAATCAAGAATGGCAATTGATGTCGAAAATGGTTTTCAGCCGGAATATATAACTGTTAGGGGAAAAGCAAAACTTTTAAAAGATTTACAGAAAGAGGCAAAAAAATCAGAAGCAGTTTTACTTGCATCCGATAATGACCGTGAAGGGGAAGCTATCGCATGGCATTTGAACAATGCACTTAAAGATAAAACTAAAGCAAAAATAAACAGAATTGTTTTTAATGAAATTACACCAAAGGCAATAACAGAAGCTGTAAAAAATCCTGGTGAAATTGTAGAGGCCAAAGTAAATGCACAGAAGGCAAGACGAGTTTTGGATCGTCTGGTTGGATACAATCTGAGTCCTCTTTTGTGGTCAAAAGTAAAAAACGGGCTTTCTGCAGGTCGTGTTCAGTCGGTGGCATTGCGTCTTATCTGTGAACGGGAAAAAGAAGTTGAAGAGTTTCTGCCAGAAGAATATTGGTCGCTTGATGCTGATTTTGTAAAAGGAAAATCCAAGTTTACGGCACAGCTTGTAAAATATGCTGGCGAAAAACCTGAGTTGAAATCTGAAGATGAAGTTAAAAAAATTATCGAAAAAATAAAATCAAGTGAATGTAAAGTTGCTTCCAAAAAAACTACAGAAAAAACAGTGCGTCCAAAGCCTCCTTTCACAACTTCAAAACTTCAGCAGGATGCTGCAAATAAACTCGGCTTTACTTCTCGAAAAACGATGCAGATTGCACAACAGCTTTATGAAGGAATTCAGATTGGTTCAAATCATGTCGGTTTAATTACTTACATGCGAACAGACTCAGTTCGAATATCTGAAACAGCTTTGTCAGATGTGCGCGATTTTCTTTCAAAAAATTATCCGTCTGAATTGCCTGAACAGCCAATTCATTATGCGGTTGGAAAATCTGCTCAGGATGCTCATGAAGGTATTCGCCCGACTTATGTTTCATATACTCCAGAGAGCATAAAGGAGAATCTGACACACGATCAGTTTAAACTTTATTCAATCATCTGGGAACGTTTTGTTTCAAGTCAAATGAATAATGCGAAAATGGAAACTACTTCAATAGAAATAAACGCTGATGAAGCTGTTTTCAGAGTGTCGGCAAGCAAAATTGTTGATAAAGGATTTTATAAAGTCATAAAACTTTTGGCTTCAAAGGAAGAAAAAGCTGCCGCCTTGCCTGCGTTAAAAGAAGGCGAAACTGTTGATGTTGATAATTTTCATCCAGAGCAGCATTTTACACAGGGACCTGCAAGATATACAGATGCTTCTATTGTAAAAATGCTTGAAGAAAAAGGAATTGGTCGTCCTTCAACCTACGCAACAATTATTTCAACTTTGCTTGACCGTT
Source organism: uncultured Treponema sp. (assembly GCA_945915085.1). Taxonomy (GTDB): domain Bacteria; phylum Spirochaetota; class Spirochaetia; order Treponematales; family Treponemataceae; genus Treponema_D. Next base: position 3,383 of record CAMEET010000078.1, read on the forward strand.
ATTATGTTACAAGATCAAATAAACAACTTGTACCTACCCAGCTTGGAAGAATGATAAATAAAATTCTTGTGGAAAACTTCCCTGCTGTCATAAATGAAGAATTTACTGCAAAGATAGAAACAGAATTAGACCAGGTTGAAGCTGATGAACTTGTCTGGAATGAAGTTATAGGAAAATTCTATTCTCCATTCAAAAAAAATGTTGATGATGTAATGGAACATCAGGAAAGTATAAAAGGTTTTCTTGATGAGAAGACAGATGAAGTTTGTGATAAATGTGGCAAACCGATGCTTAAAAAACTCGGAAGATTTGGATTTTTCCTTGCATGTTCAGGATTTCCAGAATGTCATAACACAAAATCAATTCCGCTTGCAAAATGTCCATGTAAGGATTGTAATGGAGATATTGTTGAGCGCAAGACAAAAGGTCGCGGAAAATCTTTCTTTGGATGTACAAATTATCCAAAATGTACGTTTATTTCTCACTTTAAACCAATTGACCAGTATTGTCCGAAATGCGGCTGGTTCCTGGTTGAAAAATATGACAAAAAGAATGGTGCTTACAAGAGTTGTATAAATCCTGATTGTGATTATTTGCACAGTGCAGATGATCAGGAAAATCAAACTTTATCTGAAAACTAAAAATTTAAGGAATGTCCAGTGAAAGATTTAAAGTATGTCATATCGCTTGATGAAGGTACGACCTCCTGCAGGGCAGTTTTGTATGATAAAAATGCCAGTGTCATAGGCTCAATGCAGCAGGAGTTTACGCAGATTTATCCCAAACCTGGACTTGTAGAACACGATGCTGAAGAAATATTTAAATGTCAGTTGATGGTTCTGCAGAATCTTCTTGTTGAAAATGATGTGCGTTATGATCAGATTGCTGCAATTGGAATTACAAATCAGCGTGAAACAATTGTTGTTTGGGATAAAAAAACTGGAAAACCTGTTTATAATGCAATAGTCTGGCAGTGTCGCCGAACGGCAGATTATTGTAATCAGCTGAAAAAAGAAGGCTGGACAGAAAAAATAAGACAAAAAACAGGTCTTTTGATTGATGCATATTTTAGCGGAACAAAACTCAAATGGATTTTGGATAATGTTCCAGGTGCCAGACAAAAAGCTGAAAAAGGTGAGCTACTTGCTGGAACAATTGATTCATGGTTAATATGGAAACTCAGTGGTGGCAAATGTCACATAACAGATTATACAAATGCCTGCCGCACAATGCTTTTTAATATCTATGATTTGTGCTGGGATAAGGAATTGCTTAAACTTTTTGATATTCCTGAGAAAATGCTTCCAAAAGTGTGCGATTCTTCAAGTGTTTATTGTAAAACTGATAGAGATATATGCGGATTTGAAGTTACAATTGCTTCGGCTATAGGAGATCAACAGGCAGCTTTATTTGGGCAAGGCTGCTTTAATAAAGGTGAAGCAAAAAATACTTATGGAACAGGCTGTTTTATGCTTATGCATACTGGTGATAAACCTGTGAATTCTCAAAAACTTTTGACAACAATTGCTTTGGGACTGGATGGAAAAATAAGTTATGCTTTGGAAGGCAGTGTGTTTATTGGAGGAGCTGTCATAAAATGGCTTAGAGATGAACTTGAACTCATTTCATCCGCGCCAGAAATTGATAGACTTGCCGAATCAGTTGAAGATTCAAATGGAGTTTACCTGGTGCCAGCTTTTGTAGGGCTTGGAACTCCTTATTGGGATATGTATGCTCGTGGAACAATCGTAGGACTTACTCGCGGAGTTAAAAAAGCACATATTTGCCGGGCTGCCTTGGAAGGCATTGCTTATGAAGTGAAAGATGTACTTGATACAATGGTTTTGGATTCAAAAACTGATATTTTGAATTTAAATGTTGATGGCGGAGCTTGTGTCAGCGACGTAATGCTTCAGTTCCAGTCAGATATTTTAAATACTCGAGTTTGCCGTCCTTCAAATGTAGAAACTACAGCATTAGGTGCAGCTTTTTTGGCAGGACTTGCAGTAGGATTTTGGAAAAATAAAGATGAAATTCTTAATCATAGAAAAATAGAAAAAGTTTTTGTGCCTGAGATTAGTGAAGAAAAAAGAAACGAACTTTATACTGGCTGGAAAAAAGCGATTGAAAAATCAAAAGCCTGGATAGAAAACTAATTTTTTAGAATTCACAATTTCGAAAAGAATTATTCTATTTTCAGAATCTGTTTCCGATAATCAAAAGTATGAAGTTAAAGGATTTTGTTGAGGAGTTTTTAAATTATCTTTCGGCTGTAAGAGGTCTTTCAGAAAACACAGTGACTGGATATAAAAATGATTTGTCATTACTGCAACATTTTTTATCACCAGAAATAGAAATTTCATCAGTCACAAAAGAAAATCTGCTTTTATGCATAGGGCAGCTTTCCAGGCAAAAAAAAGCAGCTGCAAGCATAAACAGATTTATTTCAGCGGTAAGAACACTTTTTTCATTTGGTTTACGCTATCAATACATACAAAAAAATCCAGCACTTGAACTAAAAACTGTAAAAAATCCTAAACGCATGCCGAATTTTATGACGCAGGCTGAAGTTGATGATTTATGTCATCAGCCGATAGAGAATGAACTTTTGTGGAAAAACAGAGATTATGCAATTATGACAATGCTTTATTCTTCTGGTTGTCGAATCAGCGAAATTACAAATCTGAAACTGAGTGATTTTCTGGATGATTATCATTCGGCAATAGTTACTGGCAAGGGAAAAAAACAGCGGCGCGTATATTTTGCATCTGAATCTAGAAACGCATTGAAAGTTTATCTGGAAGACAGAAAAAAAGTGATTTTAGATAAGGGAATTGAAAATCCATCTGACAAGCTTTTTATTAATCAACGCGGATTGCCGTTGTCAATAAATGGAGTAAGGTTTATAATCACAAAATATTCTGGTAAAGAAGGAACAAATCATCATGTAAATCCGCATGCTTTCCGTCATACTTTTGCGACAACAATGATTGGTAACGGAGCAGATGTGAGAATTGTCCAGGAAATGCTCGGTCACAGTTCTATAAGTACAACACAGCGTTATACTCATGTGACAACAGAAAGACTTATTGATATTTACAATAAAGCCCATCCTCACGGTGCAAATGGTGAAAAAAAAAGGTAAAAAACTGTTTATAAATAATAAAAAAAATATTGTCAGTAGCGTGAATTTTTTATTATACTTATAAGAATAAGTCTGAATTTTTTTGAAAATTTTAGAATTGATATATAAAAGGAAATAAAATGGGAAAAACAAAAATTCGAAGTACTACAATTCTTGCCGTAAAACGAAACGGTCAAGTTGCTATGGCAGGAGACGGACAGTGTACAATGGGTGAAACTGTCTGCAAAGGAAATTCCAGAAAAGTTAGAAAAATTTATGATGGAAAGATTTTGACAGGATTTGCAGGTTCAGTTGCTGATGCTTTTACACTTTTGGACAGATTTGAAACAAAGGTAAAAGAGTATAATGGTGATATTATGAGAGCTGCCGTTGAGCTGGCAAAAGCCTGGAGAACTGACAGAAGCCTTCAAAAACTTGAGGCAATGCTTCTTGTAGCTGATAAAAACCGCATTCTTTTGATTAGTGGGGATGGAAATGTAATTGAACCTGAAAATGATGCAATTGCAATTGGTTCTGGCGGTAATTACGCTTATTCTGCTGCACTTGCTTATCTTGATTCATCTGATTTATCAGCAAAAGAAATTGCAGAACGTTCTCTTAAAATTGCAGGCAGCATTTGTATTTATACAAATCAAAACTTAACAATTGAAACTTTGGAAAATAATTAAGGATTTTAGATTTATGGAAAACATTGAACTCACACCAAAACAGATTGTGGAAAAACTTGACAGTTATATTATTGGTCAGGATAAAGCAAAAAGGGCGGTAGCAGTTGCACTTAGAAACAGAGTCAGAAGATTAAAACTGCCTGAAGATATTCGTGATGAAGTTGCACCAAAAAATATTTTGATGATTGGTTCGACAGGATGTGGAAAAACAGAAATTGCACGTCGTCTTGCAAAACTGTGCGGAGCTCCTTTTTTGAAAGTGGAAGCCACAAAATATACAGAAGTAGGATATGTTGGTCGTGATGTAGAAAGCATGGTTCGCGACTTGATGGCTGTAGGTTACAATGACGTAAAGGCCGAAATGGAAGAATCTTTAAAAGAAAAATCTGTTTCAATTGTAGAAGAAAAACTTCTTGATTTACTTTTACCTGGAACTGGAAAAAAGAAATCCAAAAAAGATGAAAAGAACAATAATTCTGACCAGAAAGCTCCTTTGGGATTTTTGACACAGACTTCAGGAACTGAGATTACTATTGACTTGAACAAAGTTGCACAGGAAATGGAATCTGAAATCCATAAACTGGCAGAAAATACTGCAAATGAAAATATTCAGAATAATCAAACTGAAGAAGCAAAAGACGAAAATGCACAAACTGACAAAGATAATCATACTCGTGAAAAATTCCGTCAGATGTTACGCGAAGGAAAACTCGAAGAGCGTGAAGTTGATATGATGGTTCGCCGTCAGTCTCAAATGCCGAATATGGAAATAATTGCAGGCGGAAGTATTGATGATTTACAAAACAGCATGCAAGGCATTTTAAATATGATGAATGGTGGTGGACGTGAAAAGAAGCGTTCTGTAACAATAAAAGAAGCTAGAAAAATTCTGACAGCAGAAGTATTGGATAGCATGGTTGATCATGATAAAGTTGCTGACGAAGCAAAACGTCGTGTTGAGCAAAGCGGAATTATTTTTATTGACGAAATTGATAAAATTGCCGTTCACGGTGAAAGTCACGGACAGGATGTAAGTCGCGAAGGTGTTCAACGTGATATTTTGCCGATTGTTGAAGGAAGTAACGTGAATACAAAATTTGGGGTTGTTGATACAACTCATATTTTGTTTATTGCAGCTGGTGCTTTCAGTGTGGCTGCTCCAAGTGATTTGATTCCAGAACTTCAGGGACGTTTTCCATTGAGAGTTGAACTTGATTCTTTGCATAAAGAAGATTTTAAACGAATTTTAAAAGAACCAAAGAATTCTTTGATTATGCAATATACAGCGCTTTTGGAAACAGAAGGTGTAAAACTTGAATTTGCGGAAGATGCTTTGGATAGAATAAGTTTTGTAGCAGAAGATGTGAATTCAAAATCTGAAAATATTGGTGCCCGTCGCCTTCACACAATTATGGAAAAAGTTTTGTCGGATATCAATTTTGATGCTGATGAACATAAAGGTGAAACAATTGTTATTGATTCAGCTTATGTTGACAGCAAACTTGGTGATATTGTACAGAATGAAGATTTGTCAAGATATATTCTGTAACCCTCAAAAAATTATAAATTTTTAAATCAACCTTTTATAACTGCCGTTTATGCTAGAAAGCATAGCGGCATTATAATAGTTGTTATGCCCCCAAAAAAAGTCTTTTTTCCTTGTGCCTCACTCCCTGAAACTAGCTTTTCTGTAATTTTTTTTATTATGCGTTTTTCTTGTTTTACTTAAGTATATTTAAATAAATTTATTGATTTTAAAAAATAATAATGATAAAATATGCTTTAGAATCTGAACAATAGTTTGAAAATCTGTTATGGAAAAATCTGTTTTTTTGGAAAAGCTTTTAAAAGCTTATGAGCGTTATTATTCTATTAAAAAAGAAAATGTTCAGGAACCTTTTGATGTAGAAGCTGAATTTGTGATGCATGGTGAACAGTATATTCTTGTGAAAGCTGCAAAAATTGCAAATATTGATTCAAATGAATTTGTTTTTTTTAAACTTGAAGACAGTCTGAATATGGAATCTTTGTCTGCTCTTGCCGATAAGGCATGGGAGTGTGGTTTAAAAGATTTTGTACCTTATTATGGGCATAAGAATTCTGATGTTACTTTGATTGTGATTGCTGATTGTCTTTGTGATGATGTGAAAAAAAATATCAGGAAAATAAAACATTCTGTTTCTTACAAACTTGGACTTTTTGGGTGGAGTAATTTTAAGCTTGCTGTGAAAGATTTGTCTTCTGGTGCGGTTTTTTGTAACAGGATTGGTAGTGATCTTAAAAAAATGATTCAAAGAATTTAATTCATTTTGAGTTTTTTGATTTTTTTTTGTTTTGCTGATTTTTTATTATGGTAATTTTCCGTGAGCGCTGGGAGCACCTGCGAAGCAGTCCCGAAGGGATGAGCCGCGGTTAGTCGGCGAAGTGCGGACATAGCGACCCCGCAAGGGGGCACGGCAGAATTTATAAATTTTTTTTAATTTTCCAAAGGGGGAAAATGAAATGACAGCATTATTGATTATTCTTGCTGCAATCGTTTTGCTTTTTGCCGGATATGTTTTTTATGGTTCATATCTTGCAAAACAGTGGGGTATTGACCCTGCAAAAAAGACTCCTGCAAAAACTATGCCTGATGGTGTGGATTATGTAGAAGCTAAACCAGCTGTTTTGATGGGACATCACTTTTCATCTATTGCTGGTGCGGGTCCGATTAATGGTCCTATTCAGGCCGCTGTTTTTGGTTGGGTTCCTGTTTTCTTGTGGTGTGTTATTGGTGGTATTTTCTTTGGTGGTTTGCAGGATTTTGGTTCTCTTTTTGCTTCTATTCGCCATGACGGAAAATCTGTTGGTGAAATCATTAAAGATTCGATGGGTTCTAAATCAAAGAAGCTTTTTATAATTTTTGCACTGCTTGTTTTGATTCTTGTAATTGCTTCGTTTGTAAATGTTGTTGCTGGTACTTTCTTTACTACTGCGGAACAGATTGCTGCATCTGGAAAAGCGTTTGGTTTTACTACAAACCCTACTAATAATCAGACTACAGCTATGATTTCTGTTTTGTTCATTGTGCTTGCAATTTGTTATGGAATTATGACTAACAAAGGCGGAGTTAAAGTTTTGCCTGCTACTATTATTGGAATTGTGGGAATTGTTGCTATTGTAATTTTGGGATTGAATGTTGGTTTTGTGATGAACAGAACTGGCTGGATTATTTTTGTTGCACTTTACATTGCAATTGCTTCGTTAATTCCTGTATGGATTATGCTTCAGCCTCGTGATTATCTTTCTTCTTTCCTTTTGTATGCTATGATGTTGATTGCTGTTGTGGGAATTATTCTTTCTGCATTTAAAGGAAATGTGAAATTTGAAATTCCTGCTTTTGCTGGCTGGAAAGTAAACGGTAATTTTATGTTCCCAACTTTGTTTATCACAGTTGCTTGTGGTGCATGTTCTGGTTTCCATTCTTTGATTGCTTCTGGTACTACTTCTAAACAGCTTGATTCTGAAGCTCACGCAAAACCTATTGGTTATGGTTCTATGCTCATTGAATCTGCTTTGGGTGTTATTTCTTTGATTGCTGTGGGAGTGGTTTGGTCAAAATATACTAACAAAGGTTTTGGTTCTCCTTCTGCTGCTTTTGGTGCAGGTATTGCTACTATGTTTGGAAATGAAGGAAGCGGAATTTATAATACCATCAGTGCTTTGCTGACTCTTGCTGTTTCTGTTTTTGCTTTGACTTCTCTTGATTCGGCTACTCGTTTGAGTCGTTTTATGTT
>CAMEET010000079.1 GCA_945915085.1 uncultured Treponema sp.
TGTATGCTTCTGGCGTTTATGTATTCCGAGTTTTCGATGATAATATGGTTTATACTGTCAGGATATCTGACTGTAAAGATATTCAAGACCGTGATTCAGAATATGATAAACTTGATAATTTATTAGTGTTTAAAGAAGGACGAAAACAGAATCTTCAACAAGGAATTGAAGGTAATCAGGGATATTATTTTAAATCTAGACAAGCAGCTGCAGATTTTTATAAAATGATGAATAAAAAAGATATAACACTTCCAAAATCTGCATTGAATTTTCAAGAAATAAAAGAAAGTGTAGAAAACTTTATTTTGAATTATCGATAATAAAAAAATTAATTATCTTGTATAATCAAGCGTGATGGAAAGGAATCCTTTCAAGCGTTTGATTATACAAAACAACATACAATAGTTACACATCGCAACAAAAAAAATATAAAATTCTCGCAACAATCTAACAATCGTCAATTTTTTGAAAAACTAGTCGCATTAAAGTATTCTCAAAGTATTTGGGATAAAGTTTTTTATTCAAGTGATTAAAATGATTTCATTTGAATAATTAATTTTATTGTTTATAAATCTACTGGATAAATTTCCAAGTTTAAATTGTGGCAAGGATAGTAGCCCCTGCGAAGCAGTCCACTGGACTGAGCGAAGCGAGGGAAGCGGATGAGCGTGAGCGAAGGGCGAATAGCCTGTTTTTGGTTTGTTTGCTTCCTGGTTTCTGAGTGAAGTCAAAGGAAGCAAACAAACCAAAAGCCACCCAGACTTTTATGAAAAAATGGAAGTTTATCTTATAAAAACGGTTTTCACTATGGCAAAGATTAAAAGCATTATTCAACATGACGAATCAGATTGTGGTATAGCGTGCATCTCATTCGTTTTGCATTATTATGGAAAAGATGTTTCTATACGAAAAATAAGGGAAGTTGCTGGTACTGATAAAATTGGTACAAGTGGACTTGGAATTATAAAGGCATCTGAAAAGTTTGGACTTTCTTGTAAAGGAATTATGGTTAATGAAAAAGAAAAAATTGTTTCTTTTCCAATGCCAGCAATTCTTCACTTGAAGTGGGATGGTCATGAACATTATGTGGCTGTCTATAAAATCAAAAAGAATGTGGCATACATAAATGATCCTACAATCGGTTTAACGACGGAACCTCTTGATTCTTTACTGGCAAAATGGTCTGGCATCACTTTTATTTTATTTCCAACAAGCAAATTTGAAAAAGGTTCTGATAAAGAAGGTTTTTTTTCCAGATTTCTCGTTTTATTAAAACCATATAAAAAATATATAATAGAAACTTTCGTAGCAAGCATTTTTTTATCATTATTTGGAATTTTTATGTCGTTTTATTTTAGATTTTTGATAGATGAAGTTCTTTATTCACAGATAAAATCAACTTTGAATCTGAGTTCTTTTTGCTATTTGATTATAATCGTTTTTCAAGTTTTATTAAATTTTTGTAGAAATCAATTATTATCATACATGGGGTCAAAAATAGATGTATGTCTGGTGTCTGATTTCTATCTGCATCTTTTAAAACTTCCGTTGGGTTTCTTTCAGAAAAGAAAAACAGGAGAAATCCTTTCACGAATAAATGATGCAAATACAATCAGAAATGCAATATCATCAACTTTATTATCGATTGCGATTGATGCTGTAATGATTGTAATTGGTGCATTCTTTTTAGTAAAAACGGGTTCCATTTTGCTTCCAATATCAGTAATTCCTGTGCTTTTCTCTGCTATTGTGGTTTATATTTTGAAAAAGCCATTTAAAAAAATGATAAAGGATTTGGCAGGAATTGAAGCTGAAAAAAATGCTTCTATGTATGAAACTATAAATGGAATAGCTACTGTAAAAGGACTTGCAACAGAAGATAAAGCATTTTCCCGCACAGAAGACAGAATTGTTGAAGCTGCCCAAAAAAATTTAAAATTGCAGAAACTTGGTAATTTGCAAAATGGAATTCAAACTTTTATTTCTTCCTGCGGAACTTTGGCGGTTTATTGGGTGGGTAGTTTTTTGATATTTCAGAACAAAATCACTCTTGGACAATTAATTTCTTTTACTACATTATCGGGATATTTTTTAGGACCATTAAGTCGTCTTTTAACGATGCAATCTTATTGGCAGGAAGTATTCGTTTCTGCAGAAAGACTTTCTGATGTGCTGGACATATCTGAAGAAGGGGAAAATCAGAATAATACTATTGATGTGGAAAATCTAACTGGGGATATAGAATTTAATAATGTTTGTTTTTCTTATGGTACAAGAGGAAGAGCAATAAATAATGTATCAATAAAAATTCCAGCTGGTAAAAAAGTTGCTTTTGTTGGTATGTCGGGGTCTGGTAAATCAACACTTTTGAAACTTTTAATGAAATTTTATGATTATGAGGAAGGTGGCATTTTTATCAATAATAAAGAAATCACTGAATATTCAAATGATTCTTATCGGAGCAGAATTGGATATGTGCCACAGGAAAGTCTGTTATTCAGTGGAACAATTGCAGAAAATATTTCATGGGGAAGTTTTGGTGCAAGTGCTGAGCAGATTGTACAGGCTGCAAAAGATTCTCAGGCATATGATTTTATAGATTCTCTTCCTGATAAATTTTATACGGTTGTGGGAGAGCAGGGAGCAACTTTATCTGGTGGAGAACGACAGAGAATCGCTTTGGCACGAATTTTGATGCGAAATCCTGACATTATAATTCTTGATGAAGCAACTGCCAGTCTTGATAGTATTTCAGAACAGAAAATTATGGAAACAGTTTATAGTAAAATTCACGATAAAACTGTAATTATGGTAGCACATCGACTTTCAACTATTCGAAATTGTGATTGTATATTTGTTTTTGAACATGGAAAACTTGTAGAACAGGGAAATCATGATGAATTATTAAAAAAACAGGGAAAATATTCACAATTGTGGAGGATTCAAAATGAAAAAAGTGATTGTATTGAAACATCAAGATGAAATGAAGTATTCTAGAGAGTTTTTTCAAATGGAAATTCCAAGAGAGTTATCACAAACTATTTATGTTATTGTTTCGGTCTGTCTTATAACAATTTTTGTGGTTTTATTTGGAAGAATTGATGAAGTTATCAAGACTCAGGGATATGTTCGTACGAAAGAAAATGTATCATCTGTAAAAAATGTTATTGCAGGGAAGATTGTTGAATTAAATTATAAACCAGGGGAAAAAGTTTCAAAAGGCGATATTTTATATAAAGTTGATGCAGAATCATACGAAGCTCAACGAAATATGTTCATAAAAGCAAAGGAAGATTTAGATATAAAAATTTTAGGATTACAATCTCTGCAAAAGTCATATTTGAATGACAAAAATTTGTGTGATATTTCAGATTCATTATCATACAGTCGTTTTGAAGCATATCAAAAAAATAAAGAAGTTTTAGAAATAAAAGCTGCTATTTCAGAAAAAGAATTTTCATTCGAAAATCAAAAACCAGACAGTATAAAAAATCCTTATGAAGTGAATATGAAATTTCAGGCTTTCAATTTATCTTTAGCAGATTTGGAAAGTTTCAAAAAGAATTTTATTTCGACTATAAATTCGGAATTAAATGACAAGATGAAAGAGATTTACGATATTCAACAGAATATTATAAAACTGGATAATCAGTATTTATTTTTGGAAGTGAAGGCACCAATGGATGGTTATGTTCAGGAATTAGCATCACTAAATGTCGGTGATTATATTGAATCAAATTCTCAGGTTTTGAACATTGTTCCAAATGATAATGAAAATTTCCGTGTTGAAATTCAAATTTCTCCAAAAGATATGGGAAAAATTACTGAAGGCAAAAAGGTAAAATACAGATTATCAGCATTCCCTTTTTATGAATATCAGGGAGCAGATGGAATTATTACTTCAATTGATCCTGATATCCGTAACTCCTCGGATGGAAAAAATGTTTTTTATTCTGTTTATGCTGATATTAATCGGACATTTTTTTCAAACAGACGTGGAGAAACATTTCCAATAAGAGCGGGGTTGGAAACTGATGTAAGAATTGTTTTAGATAGAAAACCAATTATTTTCTATCTTTTAAAAAAACTAGATTTCATTAATTAAGAGTGTTTTATATGATAAAAAAGTATATTAATAAACAACATTTTCTCCACCAGGTTATCAAGAAAATTGGAATTATCATAATTCAATTATTTTTGCCTAATATGATTTTGTGTGCACATTCTTTGATAGAATTGGCTGAAAAGGCATTGGAAAATAACTCTGATATTTTTTCAGCAAACAATTCATATCATACGGCAATTATTTCAACTAAAACCATGAATGGAGCATTTTCACCTCAGTTGACCTTTTCATCATCAACTCAGATTCCTAAAGATTATTCATGGAAAAGTTGTCCAGATTATTTGTCTTCTTCAATTTCTTATACTCAGCCATTACCGGGTGGATCTTCGATAAGTATTTCTGGTGGTGCAAGTGTTAATACAGAAATACTATTTGAAGAATTACATCTGTCTCAAAATCCAAATTTGAGTATTTCTTTACAGCAGAGTCTCATGCCCCATTGGATTCAGGGAAAATTTACAGATCCAAATATAGAAAATGTTCATCAACAAAAACAATATTACTATAATGAATTGTTGAATACGAAAAAATCAATAATAATTAATGTTGTTCAGAACTTTGTAAATATATTGATTTATAAAAAGCAGATTCAGATTTCGCAGAATTCAATAAGTTTGCTGGATGAACAGATTGAGGCTGCAGAACAGTTAAAATCTTCAGGAGCGACAAGTCAGTCAAAAATAACGGAACTTTTGAATTCAAAATGGTTTTCTCAACAGGATTTGCTTAATATTCAGACAAGTTTAGAAAGTTCAATTCATAATCTGGAGATTTTATGTAATTGCGAAATTGATATTTCTGATATAAATCATATTGATTCTTTTTCTCAGTTTACTGATGATATTTTTGATTTGTTAAAAGATGCAACCGATGGAATTTCTAATCCAGAAGAAAAGAATTTCCAGTTACAACTTGAGATGCTTAAAAATAAAATGATAATAAACAAACAGACATTTGCTCCTGAGATTTCAGTTTCAGTGAAACCTTCATGGTCTTTGGGAATAAAGAAAAAGGATGAATGGAAAGATGCATGGACTGGGATTACCGAACCTTCAAATTGGTCTGCAACTGTGGGAATCAATCTGTCACCTTTTATTTCGGCTTCTCGTATGCAGAATAAAAAACAATATGAACTTGATTATAAATCTATTATGAAATCTTACGAAGCGTATTTGTTAAAAAAAACATTTATCAAGAAACAATATAAAAACTTAACTGAACAATACAAAAAGCAATTGGAAGAAATTACAAAAATTTCTGAATCTCAAAAAAAAGAACTTTTGGATGTAAAAAAACAATATGAATCAGGAGATGTTTCAAAAATCGATTATGATTCCGTAAAAATAAGAACAGATAATTGTAATCTAAATTTTCAGATAAATGAATTATATCTCTGGTTATATGATTTTTTGCAGAAAACAGAATTATAACTGTCTGTTTAGGGAAAATGAATTGTTCTTTACAATTATAAACTTTCGATGGTTGATACTTTCTTCAACTTTATGATTTGTCCTTGCCAAGCGGACAGTAATTGGAAGTGTTGGAAAAATCGAATATTTGATTGGAAAATATTTTTCAAGCAGGGAACTGAATATCGGTTCTGAGGAAAAATTAAAAAAAATGATCTTGGCAAAATGATTCTGCTTGATTATATCATTGCAAATACGGACAGGTATTATACTAATTTTTCCTTCTTGAGAAATTCAAATACTCTTGAATGGCTCGGACTTGTACCGATTTTTGATACCGAAATTTCAATGTTTAATAAAATCTCGACAGAAGAATTAAAATCAGCATATTTTACAGATTCCAAAAATATCAAGGCAAAGCCTTTTTATACAAAACAGTTGAAGCAGCTGGAAAAGTTTTCTTCGATTATTGCACTGCAGAATATTAACTTTTCTTCCCTTGAAAATATTCCTGATTACTATTCAGAACTGCTTTCCGTAAATAAGAGAATCTCTAAAAAACGCAGGGATATTTTGGTATTTCAGCTTGGAAGAAGAATCGAACATGCACAGTCTGTCTTTTCAGGAAAAATGACATTATAAAAGAGTTTCTTGGTGCCATTTTCAAAGATGATTCTTCCAAAAACAATCTTGAAAAGATTTCTTCAGCTTTTGCGCAGGTTTCATCAAAAGATGATAATTATAAGAGGATATTGAACAATTATCTGAAGAGATTAAAACTTGCTGATGAGAAAGATATGGAAAAGCTGATATTGAAAGATATGGACTATTTCTTCAAGAATAATAAAGGAATTGAAATTAAAACAAGAGTATAAACCATGCACAAAGGAAATTGCAGCTTTATTTCGTGAAATTGATAAGTTTTATTATAAAAGAAAAGATTATTCTTCTGATAATAATATAAGTTTTAACAGGTTAATTTTCGGGGGGTTGACAATCTGACTATAAAATAGTAAATTTAAATTGGTTCAGATGCCCTTCAAGTGTCTGTCGCAAAACCCCGCCAGAGGAGGAATCCAGCAACGGTATGCGGCAAGAGCTGTGCTTGGGATTATCTGAGCCATTTTTTTTGTTCAATATTTTTATTATTTTGTTATACCGCATTTCCCAATTTATGTTGTATAATAAAAATATGAAAGTACTTTTTAACGAAAATTGGGAATTTTCAGAAATCCCTATAAAAGAAGAATTAATGTATAAGGATGGAAAACCTGTCCTTTTTAATCCTGTTGATTTTTTGGAAGCCTCTTCAAAGGCTGATTATGAAAGTGTAAATCTTCCGCATGACTGGATGATTTATCACACCAAAGATTTGTACAAAAACAGTGTCGGTTGTTACAAAAAACGCTTTATAATAGAAGAAAATGACAAAATCAACTCATTGACTCATTTTTCACTCTATTTTGAAGGCGTTTACATGAACTGCGGGATTTGGGTGAATGGTCAGAAAGCTGGTGAATGGAAATATGGCTATGCCACTTTTGAAGTTGATATTTCAGATTTTGTTCATTCTGGCGAAAATGAAATTCTGTTGATTGCAGTTTATCAATCACCGAACACAAGATGGTATTCTGGTGCAGGAATTTTCCGTGATGTTTATTTGATTCAAACTCAAAATAATTTTCTTGTTTCCGATGGAACTTATTTTGTAGCTCGCCCTGTTTGTGAAAATGAATTAGACGGAAAGTGGACTGTTCAGTTTCAAACTGAGATTGCAGGCGGTAAATTTTCAGACGAAAAAATTGATTTTCAAAAGGAAAATTACAAAATTGTTCACACGATTTTTGATAAAGACGGAACTGTTTTTGCAACAACACAGGATAATTCTATTTCAAAAATCGATGATAAAGAAACTGAATATCTGCATGAAAATATTCCTTCTATCAAAAATTTCGCATTATATAAATCTGATTTGAAAATCACAATCGAAAAACCAAAGATTTGGTCACTTGAAAATCCTGCCTTTTATGTTGTAAAAACGGAACTTATCGATGGAAACGATATTGTGATTGACAGTGTTGAACAGAATTTTGGTTTCAAAACATTTTCTTTTGATAAAGATAAAGGATTTTTCCTAAACGGTAAGCATACAAAAATTTTCGGAGCATGTCAGCATCATGATTTGGGTGCACTTGGTTCTGCTTTTGATAAAAATGCTCTCCGCCGCCAGTTTCAAAAACTTCTGGAAATGGGTGTAAATTCTATCCGCTGTTCTCACAATCCTCCTCCAAAAGCATGGATGGATTTAGCCGATGAAATGGGAATTTTGATTGATGATGAAGCTTTTGATATGTGGGAAAAACCAAAAACTTCGTTCGATTATGGAAACTATTTTAATGACTGGTGTGAAAAAGATACTGCTAGCTGGGTTAGAAAAGATAGAAATCATCCTTCTTTGATAATGTGGTCAATTGGAAACGAAATTTACGATACGCACATGGGAAACGGTTTTGAAATCACAAAAAAACTGTACAAAATCGTGGAACGTCATGATCCTTGCAGAAACGCTCTTATAACAATTGCTTCCAATTATATGATGACTGACGGTGCTCAAAAATGTGGAACTGAAATTGATGTAGTCGGATACAATTATCTAGAACGCCTTTATGATGAACATCACAAAAAATATCCTCAGTGGAAAATTTATGGTTCTGAAACTGGTTCTACAGTTCAGTCGCGTGGAATTTATCACTTTCCAGAAAGTTTGAAACTTGTTACATTTAATGACGGTCAGTGTTCAACTTTGGGCAACTGTACGGCTCCGTGGGGTGCTGCAAATACTCAAACTTTGATTACTCAGGATAGAGATTGTGAGTTCAGTGCAGGTCAATACATTTGGACTGGCTGGGATTACATTGGCGAACCGACACCGTATCATTCAAAATCATCATTTTTTGGTCAGATTGATACAGCTGGTTTCCCAAAAGACACTTATTATCTTTATAAATCAGAATGGGGTTACAAAAAGACAGCTCCTTTTGTCCATCTTCTTCCTTATTGGGATTGGAATGAAGGTCAGATGATTGATGTGAAGGCTTATACAAACGCTGAAGCTGTTGAACTTTTCTTCAATGGAAAATCACTGGGCAGACAGGCAATTAATCATCAAAAAGATAAAGAACCACTGGGACGATGGCAGATTGAATATCACAAAGGTGAGATTAAGGCTGTAGCTTATGATGAAAATGGAAATGAAGTTGCCTCGGAAACAAAAAAATCTTTTGGCGATCCTGCAAAAATCATTTTACAGCCGGAAGAAGGCGATTTTGGCGATTTGCATTTTATCGATATCATGACTGCCGATAAGGATGGAGAGCTTGTTGAAAATGCCAGAAATTACATCACTTTTAATATCACAGGTGATGCTGAACTTTTGGGAATGGATAACGGAGATTCCACAGATTATGATGAATACAAACCTTGTGGACGTTCTATGACAAGAAAACTTTTTTCAAACAGGCTTGTTGCAATTGTTCGCGTACATAAATCTGCACTTGAAAAAGGCGGAGTTGTTATTACTGCAGCCAGCAAAGATTTGCCGACAGTTTCATATAAATTTGACGGAAAAAAATGGACTGAAACTTCACCTTATCTTGCCATAAAACCTGAAAAAGATTTTGTGCCGACTCGTAAAATTGAAATTATTGCTGAAGGCAGCACAAAAATGACAGCTCAAAACAAAGAAATCAAAGTTACTTGCAAAGTTTTGCCGGAAAATGCATCTTTGAAAGAAATAAACTGGAATCCTGTTTTGAAAGAATGTGTTCCAAGCGATTATATCGAAGTGATTTCAAAAGAGGGACAGAATTCAGGCGTGGAAACAGCAGTCATCAAAGCAAATTGTGACGGAGAATGCATCCTCCGCTGCACTGCAAAAAATGGCACAAATTTGGACGAAGTTTTGAGCGATTTGAACTTCAGTGTAAGTGGAGTGGGAAATCCAAATCTCAATCCTTACAAACTGATTGAAGGCTGCCGTCAGAGCAGTTGGGATACAGCAGAAGGAAAGGGAAAACCTGCAATCTGTCTTGAAAGTGGCATTTCAACACGCTCAATCGGACCAACATGGGTTTCTTTTGATAAAGTAGATTTTGGAAAAGAAGGAAGCGACACAATTCACATTCCAATTTTTTCTTTTGAAACTGAACTTCCAGTTGAAGTTTGGGACGGCACACCGGCAAATGGAACAACTTACGAAGGTTCTGTTCCTTCTGATAAAGGTGTGTGCCTTGGTAAATTCATCTATCGCCATGAATCTGTATACAATACATACAACGAAAATGTTTTTGTATTGAAAAAAAGACTGTTTGGTTCTCACACAATCACAATAGTTTTGCCGCATGAAGTTTATCTGCATGGTTTTTATTTTGATAAAACGCAGAAAGCATTGTCAAAACTTCGTGCACTCGATGCTGATGTAATTTCTGGTGATACATACAACTGTACTTTGGAAAATGTAGAAAATATAGGAAACAACGTAAGTCTTGATTTTGCAAATATGAATTTTGGTGATAAAAAAGCAGCAAAACTTACGATTTGCGGAAAATCAAATACCGAAAATAATACAATTAACGTTAAGTTTTTTGGAGAAGATGGAAATAATTCAACACAAGTTATTGAATTCTCTCATTCGGATGATTATGAAGAACGCACTTTCGAAATCCAGCCAGTTACAGGAATGCAGAAACTGAGTTTTGTATTCCTTCCAGGCTGCAATTTCGATTTCAAATGGTTCAAGTTTGAATAAAAGTTGGACAAGGTTTTCGAGAAAGTTGAAGAATTAATCTTTTTTTACGGTTCGGATAGAACCCATTTTTAATCTTTTATCACGGGTGTCTTCCAAAAGAGATTTAAGTTTTTCAGCATCTTCCTTTTCGATTGCATTTTTAAACTCTGTCATCATATTTTGAAAATTATCAATATGCTGGCAGAGTT
>CAMEET010000080.1 GCA_945915085.1 uncultured Treponema sp.
TAAGGGAACATAAATCTAAAACTATTATTATTTCTCTGTTTTTGATTTTTGGTATAGCTATCGTTATTATGGGAAATTCTTTTTTGGAATCTATAAATCGAGGATTGGAAAAAGATTTTCGTCAGAATTATACTGGTGACATTGCAATTGGTGCCAAAGAACCAAAAGGTGTTAGAGTTGATATTTTTGGAGTGAGCAGTGTTTCCACTTCCGGAGAAGTTCCCCAAATAGATGCAATTTTGGATTTAGAAAAAGTTGAAAAAATTATTGCTGAAGAAACTGAAATCACAAAAAAAACAAAGTTGATTTCTGCTCAGGTTATCGTTGCAAAAGGACTTGAAATGGATATGGATTCAATCATGGATCGTGATGATTTGACTTTCGATGATTTGCCTATTTCCATGCTTTTTGCTGGTGAGGATGATACTTACTGGCAGACTTTCCCAAGTGTTCATTTTGTGGAAGGTACTTTTCCAGCACCAAACACAAACGAAGTCATGATTGATACTCGTGTTCAGAGAACGTTTAAAGGACTTTATCGCGAAGATTTGAATGTTGGTGACACAATTTTGATGGCGGGTACAAACATGTCTACAATACGTGAAGCAAAAGTTGTGGGAATTTTTGACCCTCCGAATGAAAATTCGGCTATGTTTCAAATTATTTACTGCAATCCTAGTCTTGCACGTTCTTTTGCAGATTTAACTTATGGTTCAAATTTTGCGCAGGAACTTCCAGATTCGGTAGATTTGGCTATTTCTGATGCCAGCGAAGAGGATTTGTTTGGTTCTGATGACGACTTTTTTGGAATAGAGGAAGATGATAGTTTCCTTGCTTCTTCCGCAAGCGATTCAGGTAGTTTTGATGACATTCTTGGTGACACATCTTTGCGTGACAAACTGAATCAAACTGATGATGGAGCCTGGCAGTTCATTCTGACAAAAGTTGAACATCCTTCAAAAACAAATCAAATCATTTCTAAATTGAATGCTCGTTTTGCTCAGGAAGGATTGAATGTGCGTGCTATGGGTTGGAAAGCTGCTGCTTATTCGTATTCTGGTACTGTTGAAGGCATAGGGTTTATTTTTAATTTGCTGATTATCATTCTTGCTGTAGTTGTGTTTATCATCATTATGAATACAATGACTGTTTCCGTAATTGAGCGAACCGGTGAGATTGGAACTATGCGTGCAATTGGTGCTGAGAAAAAATTTGTAAAGCGTCTTTTTTACACTGAAGCAGTATTTTTGACTATGGTTTCTGCTATAATCGGCATTTTGCTTTCGTTTATCTGCATGGCAATTTTTAATTCTCTGAATATCACAATTACAAACAGTATTGCCAAAATGATTTTGGGCGGTGGACTTTTGCATTTCAGTCCAACATTAAAAATCATTTTTGTTACAGTTTTGATTGCTTTGTTTGGAAGTATTATCAGCAATAAATATCCTGTTTCTTATGCTTTGAAGATTACACCTTTAAAAGCGTTGAGCAAAGGTTCAGAATAAAAAGTGGGAGATAAGAAGTATGAATAAGATTTTAAAATTATCTTTACGTAATCTTACACGGCAAAAAAGAAGAAATGCTATTTTGGCTATTGCAATTGCCTTTGGCTTTTTTGTTGTTACAACAATAGATGGATTGACAACTGGAATGGTTGGAAATCTCGAAGAGATGATTATCCAGATGGCTGGTGGAACTGTTCTGGTTGCAGGTTTTGAAAAAGAAGAAGCTGTGGACGGACAGAAAGCAAAATATGCTAATATTATTCGTGATAGACAATTTGTGCGTGATTTGATTGACAAAAGTGATATCCGCTATAAATATCTTTCCTGTTTTACACTGTCTAGTGGTCAGTTTATGTTTAATGGTAAAAAAGCTAGTTCAAATGTTTATGGTCGTGATTTTGCTGAACCTGAATTTTTGAGTTCTTTCAGGTTTGTGGATGGCGGCGGAGAAATGCTCAACCGGGAAGATGCTGTCATTATCAGTGATTCTATGGCTGAAAGTTTGAATTTGCAGATTGGTGACCAGCTAGTTTACACTTGTTCGACAATTTATGGACAGAATAATGTTGCAGATTTTACAGTTTGTGGAATTATCAAATCAAACAGTTTTGTAAGCTCCATGCAGACTTATGTTCACATTGAAACTTTGAACAGGATTGTGGGAATTCCTGAAGGCGGTTATTCTTGTCTGTCGCTTTACTTGAAAAATAAAAAAGATCAGCATAAAGTTGCTTTGCAGCTTGAAGAAATGATTATAGAAAATGGTTCACTTTGTACAACTCATCAGGAAGCTTACAGAATTAATCCAAAAAATGTTGACAGGGGAATTGATAAGCAGATTACTGATGAACAATACACTTGGGTTGGAACAAAATATGCGGTAGAAACTGTGGACGATGCAATTCCAGCTTTAAAGTCTGTGATGAATATAGTTCATACAGTTACAACATCTATTCTTATAGTAATTCTTCTGATTGTTATGATTGGAGTTTCGAATACTTATCGCATGGTTTTGTATGAACGCATTCGTGAGATTGGAACAATGAGGGCTTTAGGAATGAACGGAAAGGATACAGGTCGTGTTTTTACTTATGAAGCAACTATTTTGTGTCTGTTGGGTGCTGTTTTAGGATTGATTGTTTCATTAATCGTTATGGCGATAATTCATACAATTCCAATTTCAAATGAAACTTTGCAATTTTTCCTTGAAAAAGGGCATTTTTCGTTCTCGTTATCTGCTGGAACAATAATTTTGCAGTATATACTTTTGATACTGCTCACAGCAATTGCCGTTCATGGCAGTTCAAAAAAAGCTGCTTCATTAAGTCCAGCCGAAGCACTTAGAACTGTTAAATAGAAAATTTTTTTAGCTGGAAGGAGATTTTGTAGTTTTAAACCGTGGCAAGGATTGTAAGGGGGGGCTGGCGGAGCAAAAAGCCACCCAAAAATTTAAAAAAATCTAAATTTTATATTTGCCCTGATTGATATTTGTTTTTGATTAATGAATTGATATATTTTTTTGAGGTTGTTTTATGAAAAAAATTATTTTGACTTTTTTGTTAGGTGCTGCAGTTTTTGCATCTGGTTTTGCACAGGTGTCGGAAGATATTGCAGATAAAGCTTTTAAAATTATGGAAAATACAGAAGATATTCTTGCATATCATGGAGATTATTCTGCAACTATGTCGCTTGTAATCGATAAACCTGGAAAACCACGAGAAAATCTTCAGTACAAAGTATTCCAGCGAACGGATGATAATCTTATGACACTTGTTCAACTTTTTCCAGAAGCTGATAAAGGGGTAGGTTATCTTCGTGATAATGAAAATATCTGGTCGTATGATCCAATCAGCCGAAAGTTTTCGCATACTTCCATAAAAGAAGCGCTAGGTGATTCTGATGTAAAACTTGATGATGTTGACCAGGCAAAAACAAAATGGCGTGAGAATTATGAAGTTACTGCATACGAAGAAGGTACTCTTGGAAAATTTGCAGTTGATATTATAACTTTAACAGCAAAGACTACAGATCCTGCTTATGCTAAATCAAAATACTATATCAGAAAAGATATACCGCTTTTGCTGAAAGAAGAAGATTTTTCTGGTTCTGACCGTTTGATGAGAACTATTTTGTTGCCAAAATATGCAAAAGTTCCAGCTGGTTATGTTGCAACTCAGGCTATTATGCGTGATGAACTGAACAAAGGTGAACAAACTCAGCAGGTTATTTCTGATTTGACTTTCGATAAACTTCCAGATCGCATTTTTACAAAAGCTTATCTTGAAGGTTTGAACTAATTAAAAATTATAGCGCAGGAAGAAAAATGAAGAAAATTTTTATAACAGCAATGTTTTTGACTTTTGGCTGTGCTTTGATTTCTGCTCAAAGCAATGATTATTCAGATGAGGATTTTTTCTCTTCCGATGATTCTCTTTTTTCAGATGATGTTTTTTCGGAAGATTCACTTTTTGCAGATGGAGATGGAATTGATGAAGTAAATGAAGTTTCAGCGAAAACCGATTTAAGCAAAGGAATTCTATTTGAAGATGGTGCCATAAAAATTGGAGGAAATTTTACAACTTCGCTTGAAACAAAGACGGTTTTGTATTCTGAGGAGGAAAAATCGTTTGGTGATAATCTTAAAGATTCTGTTTTGACACCGACTGCAAATGCAAATCTTATTGTGGATGCAAGACCAACTCAGAGTTTGAGGATGTATACAAAGTTTGGTATCCAGTATCCTTATGCTGTGAAAGGAAATCTTCAGAACAAAAATTTTTTTGAACAAAATGTAACGCTCAATACGCAAGTTACAATAAGGGATTGGTTTAATTTAAAGGAACTTTTCACAGATTTTTCGATTGCAGATACTGCTTTTTTCAGATTTGGTCTTCATACTGTCACTTGGGGAACTGGATATTTTTTCAGTCCTGTATCTGACCTTATAAATACATCATCGATTGATCCTGAAAATACTTCAGCACAAGTTGACGGTAGTTTAAATCTGCGTACACAGATTATTTTGCCGAATACGCAGAATTGTCTCTGGTTTTACGTAATTCCTTCAACAGATTTTAATGCTGGAACAACGGCAGAAACTTATGTTCGTGATACAGCACTTGCGGCAAAAGCAGATTTAGTTTTTGGAAATTGGGAATTTGGAATTGGTGGCTTTTATAAATATCAGAATGCACCAAAAGCTATGCTTACGGCTTCAGGAAGTTTGAAAAATGTTTCAGTTTTTGGTGAAATTGTGTATCGTTATGGAGCTGATTCAGAATGGTTGTCCAAAAAGAATGATTGGAATGATAAAACAAATATTTTCCAGGCAACAGTCGGACTCAGCCGATATTGGAAAAATCCTGCAATCACTTTGGCTGCACAATACTATTATGACGGAAACAACAAGGATATGGTTCACCAGTATTTGACTTATGGTCACAATATTGCTGCTCTTGTGAATTTTGGTAAAATTCTTGGAAATACAGATTTTACAGCGAGCATTTTTGGAATGGTAAATTTTGGAAAAGAAGATTTACCCCCGATGATTAGCGCAATTCTTCCACAGACTTATGCCAGCCTTATCAATACGATGACACTTTCAGCGATGATTAATTATTCGCCATTATCAACAATAAAAATTGGAATGGGACCTTACATCACCTGGAAAAGTTTCGATAATAATCCCACAGTCAGCTTGAAAATTTCAGCAAGTTTGGGTGGCGGAAAATTCTAAAATAAAAGCTGTCTTTTCAAGTTTATTTAGACTTTTGGGACAGCTTTTTTTCTTTTTTGGTGGATATAAGAACAAAGGATTACAAAGAAATTTTCAAAGCTTTGCACGAATGAGGTTCGAGTACAAATTCGCTGCAATTTCCTAAATCTTTTCGTTCCCACAAATCACGAATATTATCATGATTGCCAACTTTCAAATTTAGTTTTACTGTTTGAACTTCATCACTAAGATTAAAAATACATTCGTAGTAGGATTTTTGATCTGGACATTCGTTTACCCAAATCACAATATTTTCATTACAACTAGATGAAGCTTGATATGCTTGCAATGGATTTTTATTCATCGCAAGAATTTCTTCGTTTGTTAAAAGACTCAGACTAAAATCATCAAGTTGCGGCAAATCTGTACCAATCATAAGTGGTGCCCTAAAAATGCTCCAAAGGGTCACCATTGTGCGGCTTTCTTCCTGTGTAAATTTACACTTCCAGCCTTTGTTTTCAGGACTGTTCATATCGCCCCAGCCGTAACCAAGCACATTCATAGGAAGCATATCGCAGTCAGGCCAATTTCCTTCGCCAGTGTGACTTTGCCAGACTTCGCATCGTTCAAACATTGCTTTTAACAGTTTCCAGTCATCCCAAAAATCATCTGTTATGCGCCACATATTTGCAAAGTTCTTGTAATGATGAGCTTTTTCAATAACAGCAGGACCTGGAGATAGTGAAAGAACCATCTGGCGCCCACAATTTTCAATCGCATTTGCAATCATTTCTATTTCTTTTTCTGCAGAATAAGGATTTTGAGGATACATATTAGTATTGCAAATGTCATCGACCTTTACAAAATCAACACCCCACTGAGCATAAAGTTCAAAACAGGAATTATAGTAGTCCTGACCATATTCATCAGATTTCACGCCGTACATATCAGGATTCCAGCGGCTGATAGAATAAGGATTTGCGACCATATCTGCAGTAATTTTTGCACCATCGTGAGTTTTGATTGGAAGATGTTCGTGTGCGGCAAAACGAGGAATTCCACGCATAATGTGAATTCCAAATTTAAGTCCCAAAGAGTGAATGAAATCGGCAAGAGGTTTAAACCCAAGACCTCCGGCACTCGAAGGAAATCTGTTTTCAGCAGGAATTTGCCGTGAAAATTCATCAATGCAAAAACGGCTGAATGGAATGTACTGAACTCCGCTTGCATTTTGTTTTCCAGCATCAGGGTCAGACCATTGAATATCAATTACAACATATTCCCAGCCAAATTTTTTCAGATTTTTTGCCATGTATTCAGCATTTTTGCGAACCTGAGCTTCATTCACCGTTGTGTTATAATAATCATAACTGTTCCAACCCATAGGAGGGAATGGAGCAACATCATTTTTGTTGTAACAAGACATTTTCAACCTCACGCTGATATTCTGCTGTTTTTCTCACCGACAATTCTTGCTATTCCACAAGGAATTCCACTATTCTGAAAAATTATTTTTTGAAAATAACAAAATCGTTCATGCGGAAAGCAAAAGTCGAATCAAAATTAGTGCGTTTTCCAGATTCACTGAGAACTGGTAATTCAAAATGGAAAATCAGTTTTTCGTAACCAGGAGCACTTATTTCAATAGAAAAATGAAAGATCTTCTTTTCACCGACTTTTTTAGCAGGAACAGATTTTACCCAGAAAGAAAAAGAACCTTTCGTAGCATCAACAGTTTCATAAGGATTAGACCATGTCGAATCTACCATCTGAGCAGTTTCACCTTCAAATTTCAAAAGAACAGATGCATTTGAAACAGGTTCAAAAGTTGCTCCATCAAAAATTCTTCCAGTAAAACTGTTGAAATTAAAATAAGGTTGAACATTTTTCGGAGCGTCATTATCAGAAGAATCTAAATGATAAGGCCTTTTTGTAGAACTAACGGTGCGCATACCTTCCATAGCCAAAGATTCTACATCTGCCTGCAACTGAGTGTTGTCTAAATCTATTGCAGCGTGAGTAGCACCTCTCCCAGAAACCACATACTTTGGAGGAATGCGATTTAAAACAAAACTAACAGTGTCCAAACGGCAATTTTCACAGTCACAAGAAAGCCATTCAACTTTTTCTTCTTTTGCATTTTCATAAAGCTTGTCAACTTTTTGCTTTACAATTTCTTCCATTAAATTATGAACATTCATAAATTATATTATACGTCAGAATTTCCGAAACTTCAATGAAAAAAATGATATATTTTTTCTTTTTTATAAGATTTTGGGTGTTCCCCTCCGCAGCTACGCCGCTACGGGTCGGCGCTTTCGGGGGTCACTCACGTTCATCGTCCTCACTTCGCTACGCTCGTTGCGGTTGACTAAAGCCCCTACAGTGCCTAACACTAGGGTTAAACTGAAAACTAGGTTACAAATCAGGGACAGACCTCGGTTTGTTAAAGTGGGGACAAACCTTAGTTTGTAAAATTAGGGACAGACCTCGAATACTCGAATAATTAAATTTAAACCAGCGGGCGTTGCGGGCCGGCGTTTGAGGCCCGCTGATGGGGGTGTGGCGAAGACTTCAGGCTGAGCCCAGGGGGAAGGCTTTCCCCCTCTTTAAAACTATTGTCAACTTAAAAAAAATTTATTATATTTATAAAATATGAATACTAAATCTTTTTACAATTCTCCTCTTTTTGATGATGAGGAAGACGAAAAAAAACAGAAGGCACCTGAACAGTTTTCGGAAAAATTTCTTAAAACAAGACAGATTATTTTAACTGGTGAAATTAACAAGGAACTGGCAGATTCAATTGTTCGTCAGCTTTTGATTTTAGATTCAGAAGACGAAAAATCTCCAATTTATATGTATATTGATTCTCCTGGCGGTGATGTTGATGCTGGTTTTGCTATTTTTGATATGATTCGTTTTGTCAAAGCTCCTGTTTATTTGATTGGAATGGGACTAATCGCGTCTGCTGCAACTCTTGTTCTTCTCGCTGTTGATAAAGAATTCAGAATTGGGCTTCCAAACAGTCGTTATTTGATTCATCAGCCTCTTGGTGGAATGCGCGGTGTTGCAACTGATATCGAAATTTATGCAAAAGATATGGAAAAAATCCGTGCAAAGTTGAACAAACTGATTTCAGAACAAACTGGTACAAGTTTAGAACAGGTTACAAAAGATACTGACCGAGATTTTTGGCTTGATTCTGATGAAGCTGTAAAATATGGTCTTATCAGCAAAATTATCTCTAAAAAATCTGAATTAAAATAAATTATGATGTTTTCACTGACTTGTGAATTGATTGATGATATTATCTCGGCAATGGAAAATCAGGAAAAGAAGTTTGCTGTGGATGCATCAAAAAATAAGCTGGTGGAAATTTCGTCAGATTTTTTGCATAATTTTTCTGTTGATGAAGAAAATTTTTATTGTTTACCCGAATGGAGACCTGCAGACGGTTTTTCTCTTCGTGAAGATTTTGTAAATCAGCTTCACGCACCGCTTGCTCATGATGAATTACAGAATGTCTTGCATTCAGGAAGGGGGGTATTCAAAAGTTTTAGAAATGTCTTGAAAAATTATCCTGAAATTGAAAGGCGCTGGCATATTTTTAAACACAGAATTATGTCTTTGCGAATCAATGAATGGTACAATACTTTGCGTGAAATTTGGGGCTTAGAAAAATTAGAACAACTTTGTGAATCTGATGATACTTCGGTTTATGATGATTTTTCATTCAGAGAATATAATCCGTCATCAGATAAAAAAATGTTACTTTTGCAAGTTGAGCCAGATTCATGTTGCTGTGAAAAGTTGCCTTTAGAAGTGAATAATGCAATTTATGAAAAATGGTACAATGATTTTGAACAGGATGATTCGGAAAATCAAGTTGGTTTTGTCTGTTTCAGTCATTCAGATGAATTTGCCGGTTGCATAACAGTATCACAAATGGCAAAAAAACAGAAAGATGTAATGATTATGACAGGAATTTTTGTTCCTGAGCAATTCCGTGGTCTTGGGATTTGCACTGAATTAGTTCAAAAATGTGTAACAAAACTTCAGGCTATCGGAAAAAAATGGATTTTGATTCCAGATTTATTTGTTCCGGAAATATTACAGCCGTTATTGATACGTACAGGCTTTGAAAAAATTTATTCCGGTTTTATTTTAGATTTAAATATGGCATGATAAAAAACACAATCTTCTTATTTTTATCATTGAAGCTTATGATGTGCGTTGCATTCATTAAACTTCGCAGTTTCGCCATTTTTGTTTACCGCTTTTGCGGACGTTTTGCAGGAGGAAAATTATATGGCATATAATCGTGGATTTGAAGTAATTGAAGAACAGGTTGCTGATTATTTAAAATCAGCTACAGAAAGAGTAAAAAGTACAGAAAATGTTGATACTCTTGCTGAATTGAACAAACTTTTTAAGAAAAATGTGCCTCTCACAGTTAGAAAATATGTAATTGCTTTTATGTTGAAAGAATCATTGAAACATTTTCATTCATATTCATCTAATCCTAGAGAAAGAAATAATCGTTCAGAAAGAAGTGAACGCCCATCTCGTTCAAGAAATCTTCGTGAAAACCGGGATTTCCGTTCTGAAAAAAAGCCAGTCGTAGTTCCAGAGGCTGTTCAGAATACAGTAGAAGAAACTGCAACAGAAGAACATCCTCGTCATCCTCGCGTAATCATTCCTGAAGCTGAAGCAACTTCAATTTTTATCAGCATTGGAAAAAACAGACGCGTTTATCCTAGAGATTTAGTTGGTGTTTTGATTGCTATTGCAGGAATTGACCGTGATAGAATTGGTGATATCAAAGTTCTGGCTAATTATTCTTTTGTTCAGCTTTATGCTGCTGATGCTCAGATTGTTATTGATAAATTGAACGGTTATGATTATCGTGGAAGAAAACTTGTTGTAAGTTATAGTCGTCAACGTGCTGAAGATGAAAACGAAGCTGAAGATTCTCAAGTGTCAGCAGGTTTTGGAGCTGATGAAATTTCAGAACAGGATATGGCTGCTGAAGATGCTGCCGCTTATGCTGCTGC
>CAMEET010000081.1 GCA_945915085.1 uncultured Treponema sp.
ATGTTGGAAACCTTTTTTTGGGGAATTATATTTTACTGCTTGCCAAAATTTAAACTAATGATGTGAAAAAGAATTTTTTTTGGATTTTATCATTTTTATTTTTCTCACAAATTACACTTTTTTCACAAAGTATTTCAGATAAAATGTTTAATCTGCTGTTGTCTGAAAAATTTTCTCCCATTACACAAAGCCTTGTTTCTTCGGGCGGAAATAATTTTAATTACAATATAATAGTAGAATTTCTTTCAAAAAATTATGATGATGAAAAGAAACTTTCAAACCTGATTTTTATTTTTAATCAGGAAGATTTTTTTACTCATGATTTTTCAAATAAAAATTTAGATAATCAGAATGAAAAAGATGAATTGGATGAAAAAATCAAAAACCAATTGTCAAATCAGCAGAAAATATTGCAATCAAACAGTCAGATGATTCTGAACATTTTGTCAAAACTTCGTACTCAGACTTTTGATTTTAATCTGTCATTTGTGTTCACGACTGGCGAAAAACAATATCCTGAAAAACGTGATATGGTGTTCGGCTCACAAGTTTTTTTGGAAAGTTTAAATTCCAACGAAGATTACACAGTTTTTTTTATCAATCTGAATGAAATGAAAACTGAAATTATTACAAACAGTAACGGCATCACATCTCCTTCGTGGATGATTCAGAATGTTTTCAATATTTTTATGAAACATGGACTTTCAGACTGCGTTCCGTCTTTTTATCTAAGTCAGCTTTTTAAACTCAAAGTTTTTGATAATAAACTTCTCACACCTTTTTTTGAAAACAACATTCCAGCAATTCAGATTGACTTTAACTCACAAAATTTTCTTGGAAATACCAGTTTTCCAAGTGCAAATCAAAGTGCAAATCAAAATCAAAAAGAAAAACCAACTGACATTTTAGATAATACTAAAGATTCCAGAGAGAAAATCATTATTCAACTTATAGAAAAATTTGCAGAAACGCCACAATCGCAAAGAATATGGGAACATCACTTTTTAATGACCAAAATGTTTGGCAGAGTTATTAATCTTTCTGAAAAATCTACTGTAAAAATCATCATTGTTATTGTTTTTTTGTGGATTTCATTTCTGCTGTTTTTTGTCTTCATCAATCAAACAAAAAAGAAATATGACTGGCAGCAAATAAAAAAAATATGGTATGTTGTTCCACTTACCTTTCTGCTCATTTTATTTTCTTTTTGGGCTGGAAAAACTTTTTTTCTGTTCACAGCGAGTTCATTTTCTGATATTTCAAAGATTCTTGCGCTTATTTGCACGCAATTTTTATTAACTTTTATCTTACTCTCAATAGTCTATGAAGTTCTGCTGTTTGTAAATCCTTATTTCGAAGAACATTCTATAGATTTTTTAATCACCTTCTGCTGTTTTATTAATCAATCGCTTTTTATTTTGATTGACATTTCACTTTTTCCGATTTTCATGTTCATCTGTTTTCTTTCAATTCTCGCATTGATTATAAAAAATAACATTCTGCATATTTCTGTATTTTTATTGATGGCGGTAAGTTTTCTTCCCTATTTTGATTTGATTTTAAGTCAGGCTGACAGTTTGCTTTTGCGTCAATTATGTTTGACAAATAACAATGTTTTACTTTTTTTTACACTTATTTTATATCCTATTTTTATTGTCTATTTTAGAATTCTCACTTCGTTTAAAAGAAAAATACAGAAAAACTCTAAACAGATTATAATTACAGGCTCAATTGCAGTTTTCATCGCCATTTTAACAATTTCAAGCTGTATCGTAAAAGCCAGATTATTACAAAAACCAGCAAATCAAAAAATTGAATATGTTATTAAATCTTCAAAGAATGATTCCATTAAGTTCGACTATTTTGATAAAAAAGTATTTGACGATGTTATCCGCACAATTAATGTGGAATTTGCTGAAACACCACTTCAGGTTGACATTTCAGTGGAATGTCAGGATGAAACACCAATTTTGTATTCTGATAATGATTTTGTCCGCACTTCTTCAAATTCGGCGCATTTTAAAATTCCATATATGCCGCCAAAAAAAATGACTTTTTCCTATTGCTGTGAAAATCAACCTTCAAAACTAATTGTTACGGCGATATTTCCAACAGAAAAACAATCACTTCTAAGTTTAATCTCTAAAACAATAGAAATAGATAATCCGAATAAATCTGGAGAAAAGAATGCAGGAAAATAATGAAATAACGCACTGGTATCTGCATGTTGATTTGGATGCCTTTTTTGCTTCGGTTGAACAGCTTGACAATCCTCAATATAAAGGAAAACCTGTAATAGTTGGTGGAAAACCCGAAGACAGACGAAGTGTTGTTTCAACTGCTTCATATGAAGCAAGAAAATATGGTGTACATTCTGCTATGCCAACATTTTTGGCATATAAACTCTGCCCTGATGGTATTTTTGTTCGATGCAGAATGGAGCGTTATGCAGAATTGTCTTTTAAAATCATGAATATTTTCAAAAATTATTCTCCTGATGTTCAGCAAATATCTATTGATGAAGCTTTTATTGATATAACAGGAACTGAAAAACTTTTTGGACCTCCACAAGAAACTGCATTGAAAATTCAGGCTGATGTAAAACAACAGACTGGACTAACAGTTTCGGTTGGACTTGCAACAACAAAATATCTTGCAAAAATTGCTTCCGGCTATTCAAAACCAAATGGTTTTACTTTTATTCCAAAAGGTCAGGAACAGGATTTTATGTTAAATCTTCCGTTGAATAAAGTCTGGGGACTGGGAAAAAAATCACAGGAACTTTTAAAATCTAAAGGGATAAAGTCCACAAAAGAGATTTATGACACGAGTTTTGCGACTTTGCAGTTTCTTTTTGGACAAAATATGGCAACTTTTTTGTATAACGTAGTGCGCGGACAGGAAAAAGAAAGTTTTTCTCAAAAGCCAAAATCACATTCAATAAGTGCGGAAACTACTTTTGATTATGATTTATCTGATATTTACAATATTGAAACCGAAATGCTGGAATTGGCGCAGGGAGTTTTTTTCAGACTGCTGAAAGAAGGCGGTTTTTCTCACACTGCTATGGTCAAAATTAGATACGATGATTTTACAACATGCAGCATTCAAGAAACAATCGATCATAACATCAACACGCTTGATACTTTTTATGAAATCCTCAAACGCATTTTTGAAAAGAAATATATAAGTGGAAGAGGAATCAGACTGCTTGGAGTAGGATTTGAAAATATCGAAAAAACAGAAACTCCGCAGCCTCAAGATTTATTCGAAACAAATGATAAAAAAAAGCAAATTGTCGAAAAAGCAATTTTAAATATGTCAAAGAAAAATCCAAATCTGAAAATTCATCGGGCACGAACACTCAAAAAATGAATTTTTTATAAAAAATTATTCCAAAGGTGCAAAATAACCTGTTTCATCGCGACCGCTTCTGTTTAAAAGATAAACTTCCACTTCAAGTGGTAAATAATTCATGCCGAAATTTGTAGGTAAAGATGATGTAAACGAAAACTGGTAAACACCTTGCGGAATATTGATAATATCCTTAACAACATCACTAAGACCTTGCGGACGATAAATATAATATTCATTTCCCTGAGTGTTTTCAGTGATATAAGAAATTTCCGGACAAACAGCATTCTGACTGACGTTGATCACAGAAAAACTAATTGAATTATTATTCAAATAAGAAGATAGTTCACCAAGATTATATCTGTCAAAAGAAAAAGCATTTTGATTTCCGCATGTTATCAACACAATACCGCGTTTTTTTGCTGCATTAATCAAATCATTTGCAGCAAGACGCAAAGCTAAATCAATGCTGACTTTTGGGGCAACAGAATTTTTTAATGCCTCCAAACTAAACTCACCAAGCAAATCAGGTTTACCAATATATTCCGAAACAGGAATATTTCCGGCAGAAACAATTCGCAAAACACCGCCATTCATATTCACAGCGATTTCTTTCACTGCGGCTTCTACTTCTTTTTTATATAAATCAGTGAGATTTGAACGGTCAATCACAATTGTAATATCAGCTTCCGTATTGTTTGATGCTGATCCAAGAAATTTTAAATTGGAAACAGGACGTTTATTTTCTGAAAAATAAAAATTTTCTTCCTGTAAACCGACAAGCGGCTGACGATGACGATTTTCAATTTTTACTTCAACAACAACATTTGGGAAAGCAGACGAATCAAGCTGTTCAATCTGCACAAAAAGTCCGCCAACCAGTTCCTGAATCTGCGACATAACATAAACTTCGTTTGCAGTAAAATCAGAAACGATCACATTTCCGTTTATATCAGGATTTGCAACAGTCAAACGGCTTGGGG
Source organism: uncultured Treponema sp. (assembly GCA_945915085.1). GTDB lineage: Bacteria > Spirochaetota > Spirochaetia > Treponematales > Treponemataceae > Treponema_D. The sequence continues at coordinate 4,338 of CAMEET010000081.1, forward strand.
CATTTCCAGTCTTTGCATATTCAAACAATGCACCTGTTTGAACATCCACTCCCACAATTCGATTCTGGTCACAAACAAGAAGTTTTTCATTCCAGATTTTTATACCTTCCGGTTTTTTAAACGATTTTTTTTGACACAATTCACGGATAAAATTTCCAGCCCGATCAAATTCATAAATCACGCCATCATAATCATCTGCGACAAAAATCACATCGCCAAACACAGTAATTCCGGTTGGTCCTTTTAATCCTGCAAAATGATCTGATTTTTTTCCAAAAAAGAACAGCGGATTTCCCTCTTTATCAAAAACATCAACACGTTTATTTCCATAATCAGTTACGTAAATTCTTTCTAAATCATCCTGAGCTAAATATAAAGGACCTACCATCTGTCCAAGTCCAATACCCTTGGAACCGATATATTTTTCAAATCTTCCTTTTTCATTAAGTAAAGAAAGTCTGTCACCTGCATTTTCAGAAACAAGAAGTTTTCCATTATTCAGGCGAATAATATCAAAAGGTCTGTCAAAACCGTTGATAGGACCAGAGTAACGATCCACAACTTTTCCGTTTTGATTCAGCATGATAATTTCATTAGAATTGTAGGCTGCAATCCACATCGTGCCATTATATTCAGGTTGAACTGAAACAGGACCGTTATAGACAAGTTCGCCATTAAACACACCAGGAAAACTGCCAGATTCAGAAAGACGCAGCAGATTATCATCAATTTCACCAGTTACACGGCGTTCCCTTACAATTTCAACTTTATTTTGAAGAAGAAGTCCGCCGTATCCATTATTTACAGCATTTTGCCAGTAATTTAACGCTTCTCCTTCTAATCCAATTCTGTAATATGCCTTTCCAAGCCAATCCAAAATCAAATTATCGTCTGGAAGATACGATAGTGCTTTTTCAAACTGAACGATAGCTTCGCTGAAAGCACCTTTATTATATGATTGAACCCCGCGCCTGAATTCTTCAGATGCAAACCCTTCATTACCAGTTCTGATTCTATCGGGTAAAGCCTGCATTCCAGCATTATTTGTAGTGTTTTGAGAATAGCTTAAAAATGACAAAATAAAAACAAAAAAGGCTGTAAAAATTATTTTTTTCATGCAATTCCAGCCTTTAGTTTTACAGATTTAATGTGATTTGCGATTTCAACATTATCAGGAGCAATCTGTTCAGCATCGCTTAAATATTGTAATGCATCTTTGTACAATCCCATTTTGTAATAAACCCATCCCAGTGAATCCAAACATGCAGCTGATTTGGGTGCAATTTTCACAGCCTGTTTACAAAGTGATAAAGCACGCGTTAAATCTTTTTCCTGACAGGCTAGAACGTAACCAAGTCCATTAAGTGAAGAAATATTTTCATCATCTGTTTTTAGTGATTTTTCATAAAATTCCACACATTTGTGAACGTCTTTTTGCTGCCACGCCACAAAAGCTATAGCAGCATAAACAGAAGCTGTCATATATCCAGTTTCAAGAAGTTTGTTCAATTCAAAATCTGCAAGTCGCTTTCGCCCCGAAATGACATAAATAACAGCCAAAAGAAATCTGCATTGGAGGATTCTGTGAATATCAGTTCCAGATGTAACAACCTGTTCCAAAAACAAAAGTGCATCATCATATTTTTCAAGTTTTGCATAACACAGACCAAGATAATAGGCAATTTCAATCTTATCTGCTGAAGTTTCTGACGGAAGAGCCAGAAAAAATGCCAAAGCCTGAGAATATTCTTTCTTTCGATAAAGAGATTTTCCTTCTGCTAAAACATCATCATTTTGCAATTTTGCACCTTCCAAACTTAAAATGATAAACCACTTTCTTTTTAATCACGAACTATTGAAACACCATCAGATATTTCAACTTGATACACATCAGGATGAAAACCAAAGATTTTTTCAAACTCGGCTATTTTTTTATAAAAGTTTTCAACATCGCTTTCTCTCATAATTGCATAAAGACATCGTCCAAAACCTTTTCCTGTGATTCGTCCACAAGTTACAGGATTTCGAACAAAATCAAGATTCGGTTCAAGTTCTTTTACACGCTTTAAAATCCAGTCAATCTCAGGACATGAAATGTCAAATTCTTCCTGCATTGTCTGATGACTGTGATTTATAGCTCTGGCAAACTTGAAAAAATCACCCTTCTCAATTCCTTCATGAGCAGAAATCAAATCTCTATGTTCACTTATGATAGCCATAAGCCTGTGTTTTAAATCTTCATTCACAACGGAAAGTTCTTCATTTATATCAGTAGCACTGTCTATATATTGCCATCCGCCATAAACATTTGTTTTATTTTCTCGTAAATCTCCAAGCAAAAGTGCATTCTGCGGTTCATGAATAGAAGTTCTGTCCCATACATCTATTCTAGGAACTTTTGTATCAATCAAAAAGATTTTTTTATCTTCAAAACTGAATGGTACATAATCCCAAGTGCGTTTATAATGGTCAGTCACCAAAACATTGCCTTTTTTTGCAAACAATGCAACATAATTATTGGCAAGATAATTCTCTGTCTGTAAAAAACGCTTATTACCCCTTTCAATCACACTTAAAAGTTCATTGTCTGTACAATTTATATTATAAAGATTTTTTATTCCAAATGCGACAGCAACTTTGATAGCCGAAGTGATTCCAAAACCTGCAGAAGGCAAAATTTCACTGTAAATTGTGATATCCATTCCTGATAAAGAAAATCCACCGGAAGTAAATCCGTAAATCATTGCCTTCACAGCATTTGCCCAACGGTCTTCTTTTTTATATTTTAATGCTGTCAAAGATGATTTTTTTCTATCTTTTGCTTGATAAAAATAAAAATGAAATGAATTATCTTCTCTTTTTGAAAATGCTACGTAAACAGGCAGATTTACTGCAATGGACATTGTTTTATCTTTAAAGAACCATGAGTGTTCGCCCAAAAGGTGAAAACGACCAGGAGCCTTAGTGACTAACTGTGCGCTTGTACCATATTCAGCTGCATGAATATCATTTATTAATTTCAAGTTTCCTCCCCTCTAAAAAAATCAACTTGATTTTTTTTAAACTATATTGTTAAATATACTATAATGGAAGTAATTTTACAAGTTTTTTATTCTTTTTTTTCAGGCTGCATGCTTTCTCTGTCAATTCCAAATGAAATCTACGAATTTGGCGCACCTGTATTTACTTTGTTTGCTTTTATTCCATATTACATCCTCTTTTCCAGAAAAATCAAAACCTACAGACAGGCTTTTTCAGCTGGTTTTATACAATCTATAACAACTCATTTGCTTTCAAGTTACTGGCTTGCATATTTTAAAGATTTTGCATTGATAACACTTGGTGCTTCAGCTTTTGGAACAGCAATGATTGGTGGATTTATGGCACTTTATTTATATCTGCCATTTTCTTCTTCGCAAAATCATAATGCATTATCAGATGGAACACTTCATCAAAAGATTTATGACACTAAAACATTCAAAATTATATATTTTTCTTCTATATATATGCTATACGAATGGGTTAAATCTTCAGGATTTTTGGGATATCCGTGGGGAACAGTTTCATCAGCAATGCATGAATGGCCAGTTTTGATGCAGCTGGCTTCCATAACAGGAACTTACGGTATTACATTTTTGATTCTTTTGCTTAATTGTCTTTTAGCCGAAATTCTTCTTCTGTTTTTTGAAAAAAATAATCAGAAAAATAGAAAAGATGATGTAAAAATTGTATTTCGATTTACAGCTGTTTTGTTTTTGTGCACAGTGATTTTCGGAATTTATCAATATGATAAACCAAGAAAACCACATAAAACGCTAACAACAGTTTTAGTTCAGCAAAACAGTGATCCCTGGATAGAAGAAACAGATGAACAATCAATTTTGCTTTCACAACAATTAACACAAAAACAGCTTGACATTCTTTCTCAGGAAAACAAAAATGCTGATTTAATAGTCTGGTCCGAAGGTTGTCTTAAATATTCTTTTCCGGATTCTTATTCATACTATAATCATTATCCTTTTGAAAAACCTCTTATTCAATTTATAAAAGATACAAAAGTACCATTTATTCTTGGCGGTTCTTATAAAAAACATTATTTTGATGACACTAGATTTTATAACGTAACTTTACTTTTTGATAAAGAAGGAAAACTTCGCGGTGAATATGCAAAAAATCATCTTGTTCCATTCGCAGAAATTCTTCCTTTTATTGAATATCCCAAAGTAAAAGAATTTATGAAAAAAGTGATTGGAATTTCAGCGGGATGGTATCCAGGTGATCAGTATGTTTTTTTTGAAATTCCATGTAAAACCACAAAAGAATACAGACTTCCTGCAGTAAAGAACATCAGTCTTGCGCAAAGTTACCAAAAACAAAAAGATGAAGAAAACAGTCCTGTAACTGTCAAAGTTGCTACTCCAATCTGTTTTGATGATTCTTTTACAGATATTATGCGCCCTTTGTATTTAAATGGAGCTGAACTTTTTGTAAATCTGACAGATGATTCGTGGTCAAAAAAACGTTCAAGTGAAATCCAGCATTTTGTGATTGCATCTTACAGAGCAATTGAATACCGCACAACTTTAGTCCGGTCCTGTAATGCAGGTTATTCTGTTGTTATAAATCCTGCTGGAAAAATCATAGCAGAAATGCCACTTTTTGAACAGGCTTCAATAAATGTTGATGTCCCGGTTTTTGAACGAAAAATGACTACTTATGCAAGATTTGGGAACTGGCTTCCATATTCATCAATTGTTTTTTTAGTTTTATTCGCTGTCTATTATTTCTTCTCGTTTGAAAAAACTGATTATATAAAATCAGAAAGAAAAATAAAATTTAATAAAGATAGCAAAAAAAATAAAAAGAAAAAAAGGAAATAATTCTAAATAATCTAACGCGGTGTTTTTTATGCATCGCCGCTAACGCGGTGTTTTTATAGGAGTGTCTGTCTATGCGATGTCCTCATTGCGAGTCTCTTGAAGATAAAGTTTTGGAATCTCGAACAATGTTTAATGGAGATGTAATCAGAAGACGGAGAGAATGTCTTTCTTGCGGTTATAGATTCACAAGTTATGAAAGAATCGAAGAAAAACAGTTTATGGTTATCAAAAAAGATTTGAGGCGCGAACCTTTTGATATTACAAAACTGGAAAGAGGAATTGAACGTGCTTTGGAAAAACGTCCTGTTCCTACTTCTGTTATTGAACAGCTTTCTGATGAAATTGAAGGAATTGCCATCAAAAAGGCAAAAGAATCCAGAGAAATTTCTACAACAGAATTAGGTGAAATTGTTCTGGAAAAATTATATGCAATTGATAAAGTTGCCTATATCCGATTTGTTTCGGTTTACAGGCACTTTGAAAATCTTGATGAATTCATAAAAGAAGCAAAAAAAATCAACAGAAAAGAGAAAGGTAACGATTAGGGAATAAAAACAGCTATTCCAAATCTTTTGTACGCGGTCCAAAATCTTTTTGTCGTTGACGAACCTCTTGAATCTTTTTATTTGTTGTTACAATGAATTCCAACAGAATCCTGTGCTTTTCTACAAAAGTTTCATTCGCATAGTTTTCAAAATTATTCCAGACAAGGTAATTCGGTAAATATTTTGTAGAAACACCTTTGAATTTACGCATAAAATTCTTCAGCACTCTGTGATAACTATTAATATGCTGTATATTGTACAGACCGATTCGTCCCTCTTTCTGCTGAAACTGCAGTAAATCTAGTTTTCCACTAATTGCGAAGTTTACATATTGAGGTGCGCCATCCGTGCAAAACGTTGATCTTTCCTCAATTCGTCCCAAAAATGCAGTTTTCAGGTTTTCTGTACTAACATGTCCTAGGAGTCTGCCCATCTTTCCAATTCTCTTATAATAGAAATACAATGATAGAATTCCAGTATGGAAAACTTAGTACAGGT
>CAMEET010000082.1 GCA_945915085.1 uncultured Treponema sp.
TCTTCAGCTGGTTTCTCTTCTTCAGCTGGTTTTTCTTCTTCAGCTGGTTTCTCTTCTTCAGCTGGTTTTTCTTCTTCAGCTGGTTTCTCTTCTTCAGCTGGTTTTTCTTCTTCAGCTGGTTTCTCTTGTTCTGTTGTTGTACCTTCAGGTTGTTTACAACTTGTACAGAAAATCATTCCGCATGCCAACAAGGCAGACAAAATTCCTACTTTCAATAATTTTGTTTTTTTCATATTTTACCCCTATATGTTTAAAAATTATAACTTAATTGTACCCCCCCCCGTTCAGATTTGTCAAGTTTTTTTTATTTTTTTTAAGGGCGTCCCCCTTCGCTACGCTTCGGGTCGCAGTATTCCGGGCTCGCTCAAACCGCTCGGTGCGTCGCACCTACCTTCGGCAGCCCTCCATGTTGCTGACGCGAACAAAACTGGCAAGGTCTGTCCCTGTTTTTTGCTCATTTTTATGTACTTGATTTTTTCAAGAATTCTCACTAATTTTTAACTATGACTGCTGTTGAATTCTCTCAATTATTACAAAACATCGATACTTCTGCTTTTTTGGGTAACGATTGCTCTCCTGCAAACATTTTTCTTTATCAAGAACAGCAGCAAAGTTCCGTTTTTGTTCATAATCAGGTTTTATACAGGTTTTTCGGAAATATTCAAAAAGGGAAACATGCAAAATGTGCATTTCCTATTCCTTTTAAAAATTCAACTGATGATTTTATTTTGAATTCTATTGATTATTTACTTAAAAATTATTCAATCCTTGAATTCTGCCTTTGCACTGAATCTCAAACTAAACTGATTGACAACATTTTGAATCTGCATTTTCCAGAATATCACATAGAATGGGAATCAGACCGTTCTCAAAGCGATTATTTATATCTTCAACAAAATCTTGCTCAACTACAGGGACAAAAATATCAAAAAAAAAAGAATCACGTTCTGCATTTTATAAAAACTTATGAAAATCACTGGAATTTTTTATATTTTGACAAATCAAATATAGATGAAAACATAAAAAGACAAATTATCCTTATTGAAGAAAATTGGTTTCAAGAAAGAAATGGCTCTTCCTTCTCTGAATTGATTGCTGAAAGAAATATTATTCATAACGCTGTTGAAAATTTTGAAGTTTTAAATATGTCTGGCGGACTCCTTTATATTAATAATGAACCTGTTGCAATGACCCTCGCCTCCCCGATTTCTGCTTCTGTTTTGGATATTCATTTTGAAAAATCACTTGCCGAACCTGGCAAAAATGGAGCTTATGCGGCGATAAATCAATTTTTTGCACAAAACTGCAATTCCTACGAATATTTAAACCGCGAAGAAGATTTAGGAATTCCAGGTCTCAGGAGAGCAAAACTTTCTTATAAACCTGACATAATTTTGGATAAGTTTTCTGGAATTCTCCAAAAAAAATAAAAACACAGACTAGATGTAAACCTTGAAAAGTAAATCAAATTCTCAATGAGTTTTGACAAAAAGTGGAAACCTGTTTTGCAAATGACTCTGTTCGCCAGTTTGGTGTGGAGCGTAGCGGACTGCAGATTTTAAACCTGCACAGCGCACCGAGGCTTGAACAGGCACGCGAAGCGTGAGTCCTTGTCTGCGTAAACATAAGTTTGTGAGTTTTGGGTTTAAAAACAGGGACAGACCTTAATTTGTACTAAAACAAGGTCTGTCCCCTTTTTACGTTTTTGAAACTTGACTTGCCAAAACTCACAATTCGTGCAAACCTGATTTCCGTTGGTGTACAGATTGACAAGGACCGAGTGGCAACGAGCTGTGAAAGGCGACTGACTGACATAACTTTGCTAAAAAAAATCTTGGAAATTTCTATTTTTTTTTCTTTTTGTGTATTTTTGTCTTAATTCTTGAAATTCTCTTCTATAAAGACTATAATAAATACTCTAAAAAGTGTTTTCAATTTTTTTAGAAATGCAATGCTGCTGGTGTTTGTTACCGGGCAGTTTTTTATGAGGAAGGATAAAATGCCAAAAATTGAGTGCAACGAAAAACTTTTTTTTGAAGCTATAGGAAAAAAATATTCTTATGATGAACTGGAAGATGTTCTTCCATGTGCAAAAGCAGAACTTGACGAAAAACCTGATTTTTCTTTGCCTGAAAATGAACGTGTGGTAAAAATTGAATTGAATGATACGAACCGTCCTGATTTGTGGTCAACTAATGGTGTTGCGCGTCAAATCAAGCTTCATGAAGGTGGAAAAACTGTTGATTATATGAAGCTTATGTCCAACTTTGGCAATGCTGATTATGAAAACCGCATTGTTTATGTTGATGAAAATGTAAAAGATGTGCGTCCTTTTATGGTTGCCTTTATGATTACTGGTAAACCGATTGATGATCCGATGCTCAAAGATATTATTCAAACTCAGGAAAAACTCTGCTGGAATTTTGGTCGCAAACGAAAATCTATATCTATGGGCGTTTACAGAGTTTCTCAGATTGAATTCCCTGTAAAATATCATGCTGTGGACCCTGATAAAACAAGTTTTGTTCCTTTGCAATGCGAGCAGCCTATGACTTGTCGCCAGATTTTGACAGAACATCCAAAAGGAAAGGATTTTGGCTGGATTTTGAAAGATGCTAAACTTTTCCCTTTACTTTCTGATGCAAAAAACGAAGTTATGTCTATGGCACCAATTATCAACTCAGCAACTTTAGGTGCCGTTCAGGTTGGCGACAAAGATTTGATGGTCGAACTTACTGGTGACAATATGGAAAATCTTGTTCTTTCTGCAAATATTGTTGCATGTGATTTTGCAGATCAGGGTTACACTATCAAACCGATTCTTGTAAAACATCCTTATGAAACTGGTCTTGGAAAAGACATTCTCGTTCCTTTCTATTTCCAGCCTTCTACAAAAACTACTCTTGGAGCTGTAAACAAACTTCTTGGTTCTGATTTTGATATGAAAACAGTAGAAGACGCTTTAATCAGAATGGGAAACTATGTTGAAATAAATAACGATGAAATTGTTTTAAAACCAGCTCCATACAGAAATGACTTTTTGCACGAAGTTGACATCATTGAAGATGTAATGATTGGCTGTAATGTTTCTGCTTTTGAACCACGAACCCCTCAGGATTTTACTATAGGAAGACTTTTGCCGCTTACTGAATTCAGCCGCAAAGCAAAAACTTTGATGGTTGGTTTAGGCTATCAGGAAATGATTTTCAATTATGTTGGTTCTAAGAAAGATTACATTGACAACATGATAATAGACGGTTCTAAGGTTATTGAAATTGCAAATCCTATGAGCGAAAACTATCAGTTTATCCGTTCCGAAATTCTTTCTTCCCTTTGCCGTGCCGAAGCAGGTTCTGCAAATGCAATGTATCCGCATAAAATCTTTGAAATTGGTAAAGTTGCATATTTGAAAGATGATGAAAATACCGGAACTATTACACGTCAGCATTTGGGATTTTTGACTGCAGCAGGAAATGCAAACTTTAATACATTAGCGAGCGAAGTTTCTTCTCTCGTTTACTTCCTTGACCATGAATATAAAGTGCAGGAGTCTGATGATCCAAGATTTATTTTGGGAAGACAGGCTGCTTTGATTGTAAATGGTCAGGTGGCTGGTGTTTTTGGAGAAATTCATCCTCAGGTTTTGGAAAATTGGGGAATCACAACTCCTTGTGTTGCAGGCGAATTTGATTTGGAAAGCCTTATGTCAGATGTTTCTGCACAAAACAATGTTACTTCAAAAAATGACAACACAAAAACTGAATGTACAAACAAATCTTCTACAAACGGTAGCTACGAAGGTCCAAAATCTGAAGCTGAAACAAATCCTATAAAATATTTCAACGAACATATTGAACTGCGTGTTGCAAAAATCGAAAAAGTTGAAGAAAATCCAAAAGGTGACAAACTTTATATCGAAACTATGGATGACGGTTCAGGCACTCCACGAATTATTCAGTCTGGTTTGCGTCCATATCTTTCAAAAGAAGAACTTTTGGGTAAACATGTAATCATCGCAGCAAATCTAGCTCCACGCAAAATGAAGGGAGTTGAAAGTTTTGGAATGCTTTTGGCATGCGATTATGTTGAAGACGGTCAGGAAAAAGTTGAACTTTTGACAGCACCTTGGGCTGCACCTGGAACAATTGTCGTTCCTGTTGGTTCTGACCCATCAATCCCAAAACCTGCAAAAATAGATGCTGACAAGTTCTTTAAAATCGTTATGAAAATTGAAAATCACAAAATGGTTTTGAATGGAACACCGCTCACCGCAGACGGAAAAGAAATTACTACAGAAAAATCAGATAACTGCGAAGTATGCTGATTTTTTGAATAAAAAACTAAAATTTTAAACAAAATCACGTGCCGGATTTTATAATCAAAAAAAATCAAAACGGCACGTGATTTTTTTTTAGTTCTGAGCCTTCCAAAGTTTGTGTAGATTGCAATATTCGTAAGCTGCAATAACTTTTTCTCCTTCTGAAAGTGCAAACACAGCTTTTGGATCATCACCAGGCTTGAGCCATTTTTTCTGAATGCCTTTGTCAGTCTGAAGCAGAATCCATTCGATATAATGTTCTTCCTGCATTGGATGAGCAACCTGTCCTACACTCACAGTTACAACACTTCCATCAATCTGAATGACTGGAACATGCTTTTCGGTTGCTGCATCAGTTACGCCAGGAACCAGTTCAGCCATAGCTTCGCCACAGCAAATTGTAGGCACAGGCGTGTTTTTGACAATCGCAATCACTTTTCCACAATGCTTACAATAATAAAACTTCAATTCCATAAAAACCTCCTTGAAAATCTGCAATAATGAAATTTTACAATTAGTTCAATTTCGAGTTTCGATTTTCTATAATTAAATATAATAAATTATCTGCACATCTCATAGAAAATAATGCTCGCTGCCTGTGCAACATTTAAACTTTCTACATTCGACGATTCAAAACCGCCGTCCATTCCTTTCCAAGGAATGATAACAAGCTCATCACAATTTCGTCTTACATCATCACTTATTCCATGTTCTTCATTTCCAAGCACAGCAAGAACAGGCTTCTTTCTCTGATTTTTAATATTTTTTATCTCACAAACAGATTTTTTTGCAGATAAATCAGTGCCGAGCCGAATCATTTTTCCTTTCATTTGTTCCAAAAATTCTTTGCACGAAAAAACAGAATAAATAGACACATATTCCATTCCACCTTCTGCCACACGATAACTGCTTGTTGTAATTGAAGACTGGGACTCATCTTGCGGAATTACAATATTTTTTATCCCGAAAAAAGCAGCAGAACGGACAATTGCACCAAAATTATTCGCATTTCCAATTCTATCAAGCAAAACTGTATCTTCACCATTTTTTGCCCACTTTTCTGCCATTGCAAAATCTAAAGGCTCAATTGCAGGGCTTTCAATCATTGCCACCACTCCTTGATGATGAACAGAACCGCATAGTTTTTCCAAATCTTTTGCTGGTTTTTGATTATATATGCCATGATTTTTTGCTAACTTTTTACACAGTCCACCAAATTTCGGTGCAACGTCTGAAGTAAAATACAACCGCCTGATTTTTTCAGGATGATTCTTTTCAAGTTTTTTTACTGCGGCAAAACCACAAACCGCAAGTTCATTTCGCTGAGTATTTTTCATAAGTAAAATATACATTTTTTAAAAGAAAAAATCGAGGTCTGGCTCGTGCGAAAAACTACCACACCAATAAACATTCAGTTTGCACGAGCCTTGAGTTTTGGCTGTTTTATTACATTCTTTTAAATGGAGTTTCATTCTTGCCAAAACTCAGTTTATCGTTTTGTTTAAAACCGAGGTCTGTCCCTTTGGCTCGTGCAAAAAACTGGCACATCAATAAATGTTCAGTTTGCACGAGCCTTGAGTTTTGGCTGTTTTATTACATTCTTTTTAAATGGAGTTTCATTCTTGCCAAAACTCAGTTTATCGTTTTGTTTAAAACCGAGGTCTGTCCCTTTTTGTCCCTTTTTTACAAACTAAACGTTCATTGATATTACAATTTTCAGCACGAGACAGGGCCAGCCCTCCCCTACAGGGCAAACGCATTATAAAAAATATTTTCATAAAAGTTGGCGCGAGGGAGTGAGACACAGGGCAAAAAGACTTTTTTTGGGGCTGCCGCGAGAGCGGCATTATAATAGTTTCTATACCCCAAAAAACGTCTAGCGCATTATTGCGCGTTTTTGACCTGTGAATCACGACCAGGAGCCAGATATTACAACTAATCATTTTATAATGCGTTTGCCCTACCCTCCCCTACGACTCCCTCATTTCGCCTTTAATAATTATTACAAAAAAAAGGCATTTCCACAAAAATATGGAAATGCCTTTTTTATTGATTGAGTCAGCAGTATAAGATTACTCTTTTACACCACCAGCAGTTGCACCTGAAATAATGTATTTTGAAAGACAGAAATAAATAATCATCAAAGGAATGATTGCCAAAGTCATCAACATGTAGTTAATACCCTGGTCGTTATTCATATAGTCAGCATTTCGTGCATTTGCAATTACAATAGGAACAGTCCACAAAGTCTTTTTTGTAAGAATAAGCTGTGGAACAAAGTAGTTATTCCAAGATGATACAAATGAGAAAATTGCCTGAACAGCAAAAGCCGGTTTCATCATTGGCACAACAATCTGATTGAATGTTCTAAACTCATTACATCCATCTACACGGGCAGCTTCAACAATAGAATAAGGCAAAGTTGCTTCCATCGACTGATACATATAGAAGAAAACTACAGGAGCCGCAATCGAAGGAATAATCAAAGAAATATAACTATCCATCAAATGCAGTTTTGTAAGCAATCTGATAAATCCCAAAGTTGAAACCTGAGTTGGAACCATCATAACAGCCATAATAAACTTAAAAGAAAATTTCTTAAGCTTAAAGTTGTACATGTAAATTCCATAAGATGTCATTGCAGAAAAATATGTTGTAAAAATTGCTGTCATAATAGCAATAAAAAGGCTGTTCGCCATACCGCGCAAAATCGGATAGTTTTCTGCATAGTTACCAGTTGTACTTGAAAGCTGAACACCATATTTTACCAAAAGATTCTGCAGGAATTCAGATTCTGTTTTCTTATTAATAGAAAGATTCAAAAAGTTTCTGATTAATGATTTTCCTGGAAGTGCAGAAAATCCTAACTGAATCTGCATATGTGAACGAGTACAGTTAATAATCATGATGTAAAAAGGGAAAAGTGAAATTATTGCAAGTAAAACCAATACAATATAACACAAAACTCGTTTTACTCCTAATGTTCGACTCTGACTTTGTATTTTTTCCATTGTAAATCTCCTTGAATTAGCGTTTGTTCTGGTAATTCTGCATTGTCATCTTATAAACAATACCGCTCAAAACACCAGTAATAGCAAAAATCAAAACCGAAGTTACTCCGGCAGGTCCAAAGTTTTTGTTTGCCAAATGTTTGTTCAGTTTCATAATGATTGTCATTGTCGAACGATTTGGAGTTCCCATACCATTTGACAAAATCTGTGGAACGTCGAACATCTGGATACCACCAATCAAAGAAGTAATCAAAACGTAAACGAAAATAGGAAGAAGTAAAGGAATTGTAATCTTAAAGAAGATTGTCATAGCATTTGCTCCGTCAATTCGGGCAGCTTCAAACAAACTGTTATCAATTCCCATAACACCAGCCATCAACAGGATTGTAGTGTTTCCATACCACATCAAAAAGTTCATTAAACCGACAATTGAACGAGTCCAGCCTGCACTAGAGAAAAATCGAATAGGAGTATATTCAGGTAATTCTCCAGAAGCAATCTGAGATTCATTCATATTATTATAAATTCCTTTCAAGATATTATTAACAGGGCCATTTGGAGAAAGAAGCGCAAGGAAAAGCATTGCAAAAGCCGCAGCCATAATCAAGTTAGGAAGATAAATGACAGTTTTAAAGAACTGTTGACCTTTAAGTCTAAGCTCTGTATTTGTAAACCAAACTGCAAGCATAAGTGAAATTATGATTTGTGGGATAAAACCAATCAACCACATAACCAAAGTATTCCAAAAATACTTAGCCATATTGTCACCAGAATTGAAAACAATCTCGAAGTTTCTTGTAATTGAAGACTGTCGATCTCTCAATTCTTTTTTTGCTGCTTCTATAACTTGTGTGGCAGGTGTTCCAGAACGAACTCCTTTTTTCACAAGATTTTTTATTTTTTTTGTGTATTTACTTACTGTAATATCCTCTGCAGCTGTAGTTACAGTAGTTAAGATTTCATTTTCTAAATCACTTGTAGTTTTATCTGATAAATCATAGTTTGCAGCAAGTTCATCAAGGGCAACTTCTGCATCATCAATCTGCCAGGAATAATATTCTTCCTGACCTGTAAAATATCGGGCAACTGAAGCATTTGGTCCGATTATGTCTAAGCCATCACGATAATATTCCAAAAAACTATAACAAAATGTTGTTAATAAAGGAATTAAAGAAAAAATGATATAAATCAAAAAGAACGGAGCAATGAAAAAATATCCCCACTTATCATATTGAACAGAGTGTTTTTTCTTTGTCTTACTCACTGCTGGAACTGTATTATTTGCCATAATGACCTCGATAAAAAAAGATTCAACAAAAAAGGGACTGCCTTTCAGCAAGTCCCTTTTAGATTCTTACTTACTCAAACTATCGTTTCAAGTTTGGATAAAGTTCAATTACAGATGTATAGAAGTTATCCCATGCTGTATCAAGGTCTACTTTTCCTTCAAAGTAGTCTTTCATAGCAGCCTGAATCTTTTCGTTACATCCCTGATCATATTTTGTCATTGTTTTCTTTGAGATAGAAGCACCATTCTTCAAGTAGATAGGAAGTGGATCCTGATTTCCCAAGAATGCATTTTTGTATCCATCTTTTGAAAGAGATTCCATAGCAGCAGCACTGTTGATACAATCACCAGCTTTTACACAAATGTCTTTAAGTGTGTTTGTATCACAAGTGAGTGTGTACATAATATCTTTGATGATGTCTACGTTGTCAGAACCAGCAGCACCACAAATCCATGTTCCACCCCAAGAGAATCCCTGTGGACCTTCGCAGAATGCCCAGTCACCTTCAGCAGAACCTTCTCCGTGTGGCATACAGAAATCATAGAACCAACCTACAGCGAAGTAACCAAATACTTTACCGTCTTTCATCATTCCCTGTGTAGATTCAGCTGACCACAAAGAAGCTTTGTTGTTATATCCTTTGTCTGAATAAGTTTTAGTCTGTTCAATCCATCTGTTAATCTGTGGGTCGATTGTTATTTTGTTTCCTTTAACCCATGGAGATTTAACGTTATCCTGGAAAGCACGGAAAGCATCATCATAACCAGAAAGCATGAAATATCCTGCTTCTTTCATTTTTGCAGCAACTGCATCGAATTTATCCCAGTCAGAAATCATAGCCTGTACTTTTGCTGGATCATCTGTTCCAAGAACTTCTTTTGCATAAGAACGGCGATATACAAATCCACCTGGAGTTGACTGCCAAGAAACACCTTTAAGTTTTCCTTTTGAGTCAGTTACGATATCTTTTGTATACTGATACTGATTAGCAACATCTTTTGCTTTAAGACCGATGTCTTTCATTACATCCAAAGTATAAGTTGTATCTACATATTTAAGAGCATAGTCTGCTTCGATACAGAAAAGGTCGATTTTGTCATCAGCTTTTGCATTTGCCTGATTCAAAAGAGCTTCATCAAGTTTATCCTGATAAGCATTATTCTGATTTGGTGTCTGAATAAAGTTTACAGTAACACCCTGAAGAGCTTTTGGATTCTTTGATTTATAAAAATCATTGAAACGAGCTGGGAATTCATCGTTCCAAACATAAATATTGAGGACTTTTCCTCCCTTTTTCTTTGAGCAACTCGTAAATGTCACTAAAGAAGTTGCCAAAGCCATCATACATGCACCAATAACAATTCTCTTTGTCATTTAGTTTTTCTCCTATTTCCTAAATTCCTTAGGTTTAAACTCAACGTTTACTTAAGAAAACTCTTACTACAACGTTGTAATTAATATAATAATGCTTTATTTTTATTTGTCAACAAAAAAAACA
>CAMEET010000083.1 GCA_945915085.1 uncultured Treponema sp.
TGCTTAAAACTTATGCCGATTCAAACTTCAATCCACAACAATTGACAATTTCTCTACTGGACACAACAGAATTATGTTCAGTAATCAGAAAGGCACAAAAGAATTTGTTTTTCTCCGTGCATTTATTTAATATTGCTTATTTATTTTCTTTTATGTTTCATATAATTCTCCAATTTTTATTTCATTTATTACAAACCATGCCTTGCTATCATAAGTCTTATGAATATCATAGGAATCAGAAACCTTCGAAAGTAAATCGCTTTCATCTGTTTGCAGCACCTCATAATCCAAAAATCTTTTTCATTTTGTATCTCCGTGAAAATATTTTCTATTTTTAATCTTAAACATAAAACTTGCGATTCTGTCATATCCATGTTGAATACAAAAAAAATAAAGAGCCGTTAAAGGTTTGGCATGTTTTATAAGGTCTGCATATAATTCCGGATGATAATTGCGCCATTCTTCAAAATGAGGCTGCTCTAGAGATAAACAATAATGATTTTTTAGATTACTTTGTCTTTTCTTCAAAAATATAAACCATTCTGTATCAGCATGAGATTTAAGCAATATCTGTTCAATTCTTTCAAGGACATTCTTTTCATTTTCAATTTTTCTAGTCGTAATTGTATGCATACATGAGGAAGGACTCTGAAAATAATTATAGAACGGTTTATTTACAATGAATAATTTTTTAGATACAAAAAAAATATTAAAATTGAAATATAAATCCTCCGCCATTGTTATCCCCTTTGGGAAATAAATTTTATTCTTTGACAGAATTGTCTTTTTGTACAACTTTCCCCAAGGAGAATTAAAACAGCTTTGAAAATCCCTTGGCATAGTTAACCACCCTGCTGACGGTAAAAATTCTTGATAATTTCCATGTTCATCTGTTGTTCTAAATCCACTAATAACTACTTCAGCATCATTTTTTAAAGCAGTATTGTAAAAAACTTCAAGCATTTCTTTTTCCACCCAATCATCAGAATCACAAAAAGTGACATATTCCCCCTTCGCCACATCCAACCCAACATTTCGAGCACTAGACACACCGCCGTTTTCCTTGTGAATTACAACAAAACGACCATCTTTTTGAGCATATTCATCGCAGATTTTTCCGCTTGCATCAGGCGTCCCGTCATCAACGCAGATACACTCCCAATCGGTAAAAGTCTGAGCAGCAATTGAATCAAGGCAGCGGCGGATATATTTTTCAACATTATATACAGGCACAATTATACTAATTTTTGGACTAGACATTCAAAACCTCCTCCAAATCAAAATCATTTTCTATCTGCAAAACAGGATTCACTTTTTCTTCAAGCACAGACAAATCGTCTGAAAATTCTGATGTAACCCATCGCGGTTTTATTCCAAAAATTTCACAAAGAGTTTCTATGCGCGAGTTCATTCCTGCCATAGTTTTTGTAAGAGGCACTGCTGCAAAATTTTTTGCGAAAATCAGGCTGAACACACAGCAGTGAAAACTGTTCGTCACTACATATTCAGCATTGTCGATAAGAGAAAGCCACTGGGGTATCGTGGCGAAAGTTTTTTTGTATTTGTCAATTTTACTGTTGCCCGTAACGTAGACAACTTCAAGATTTTTTTGGGCAGCAAAATCATAAACTTTTTGAATGTCAAAATCACAAGTGTTGTTCAGCATGTATAAAAAAAGATAAGGATTTTTTCTTTTAGAAGTGTCTTCCAGCGTTTCGTTTTCTTTGTATAACAAACGGTAATTATCTGATGTAAGAAGGAGCGTTGGGTCGCACCGAAATTCAGCATTTTCATAACCGCATTTTCTGCACAAATCAATTCCGCTTTTTTCACGCACGGAAACATAGTCAAAATTTTTGAGTAAAGGCGATATTTCTTTTATAAAATCCTCTGGGAGTTCCGTTTTTCCCCAACTTGCTGCATAAGAAATGCGTTTTGTCTGTTTGCTTCCAAAATCAAGAAAATATGCGTGAACTAAATTCCAGCATTGACTAAGCCTGCTTTGCCAAAAATTCCAAACCTGGTCGCTTCCCACAATATAAACATCAGCTTCAGGCGGATTTTCTTTCAGTTGATTGTACGAAGTGTACAATTTTTCAGACTGGACAATATATTTTACACGGAAATCGTCAAAATGCCGGTCATTGAGTTTTGATTCTTCCAATACTTTTTTTGAATTGATTTTATGCTGAATTTTATGCACAAAAAAACGGCACAGCAAAACAAGATTCAATGCCTTAAAACAGCGCAACAAAAAAGGTGTCCTTACATAATCATTCCGCGAATCATACCGAATCAAAAACGCATCGTATCCAGCATCTCGTAAATATTTTTGCAACGCATAACACTGCAGAAGCTGACCGTAATTGTCGTTCGACCACCAAAAAGTGAGAATTCCGATTTTAAGTTTCTTTTTATTTTTGATTGTGTCTTCAGCCATTTATTCTGGCTGAAAGGAAAATTGATTTTTAGAAGTTATTTTTCCCTTTACGAGAAAATATCTTTCCACATTCCGACTATTTTTGTCCGATTGGGAAATTTCTTTTTATACACATAGTTTTTCAGCGGAAGAAAGCCATTCTTGCTGTAAAAATTCAAGACATCGGGATTATGCTCAATATCTGCATCAACCGAAACAAGCCGGCAGGCCATAAATCCGTCATTCACCTTAAATGCCTTTGTACAAGCAAACCTTATCAAAAAAGAACCTGTATGCCTGTATTTTTCAGAAGTATTCTTACTCACTGCAAGCTTTGTAATCTTCAATGCAGGAAGAAATAGAAATGGAATATTTTCAAGACCAGCTTTTTTCTTCTCCCTTGGATTCAACGCCACAGTGTCAGCCGCAAAAGAAACATACGCAATAATATTTCTTGAATCTTTTTCAATAAGTAAATATGTCTGTGAAATAAAAAGCGACTGATATTCCAATGCATCAAAATACAGAAAATCTTTATACTCGTCGAATTTTTCATCAACAAAAAAACTGTCATTCAGATTTTTCGGAGAAAGTTTTTCAATTACAACCAAAGAAGAAACATCGTCTGTAAGAAAATCAGTCATCCACACAAACCTTACTGAACATTTCCGATTCTTTCTGCATTTTCTTAATTTGCTGCTCAGAAGGTTTCTTCAAGACAGTTGAGACAATCTTTTTCCAAATATCAATTGTTTCTGCCACTGACGGCTGAACAGGTTTTACAGTTGCCATTTTGAATACCTCCATAAAAAACTTCGCGTTAGCTATTGCGCAGTAGTCGCAAAATCCAAGTTTATGAAGTGCAACGCACGAAATAAACTTGTGTGATAATAATCTTTCACAACAAATCTAGCACAGTCTTTCCTAATAATCAATTATCCTTTCAGTTACCTCCATTATTTTTTTTATTTGGGCGAGCCCCTCCATTTCATTTCGGGTCGGGCTTTACGCACTTCCGCTGTCGCTTCATTCCTCCGCTACGCTCCGGAACGCCTTCGGCGGTGCTCCAATCCCTCTCGCAGTTTAATGAAAATTCTTTTTCAAAATCTCAAACATCTTTTTACAAAATGCTTAAATCTGAAAAACAAAGATTCTCTTCCAAATCTTCTATATAAATAGTCAATTCCCCTCGTTTCAAAATCCTTGTAAAAAACATTCCGTTTTTCTTTTCTTGCAGGACTTTTAAAATATGAAGGATTAAAATTTACCGCCTTAAAAAAGTCAGTTTCCTTGCTTTTAAACCTTCCTGTACATGAATCAAAAAGATTCTTTCCTTTTTCATTCTGAACAATCAAAAGCGAAGTTCCTCTGTCATCAAAAAAATCTGGATAAACTGATTCAATTCCCCAGAAATCTGCAATGGTCAAGTCAGACTTGTGATTGTCGCCGCGAAACGAACATTTGTAGCAACTTTCCCTAAGTGAGTTGTCTTTCAAAAAAATCTGAAGATATTTATCCTTTGTAAGGGACTGCCTGTATTCACTGTCATTCGCGAAAGTGAATGACAGTGAATACAGCTTCCAGCCGACATTCTTCCGTCTGAAAGCTGTTTTCACTGTCCGCGAAGCGGATTTTTTTTCGCGGTATTTTACATACTTCTGCCAAAGTTCTGCTGAAGGAACTCCGTGACATATAAAATCAACCGTATAAAGATTTTCATAATCTTTTTTCAAAAACGCTTTCAGCCCAGCAACCTGACAAGGCGTTCCCGTAAACAAAACTTTCCGTCCTTCCTCAAGATATTTCTTACATTCACTAAAACTGTTTTCCGTCCGTGCCTGCAAATACTTTGAACCACGGAATCTTTCAAGCCCTTCAACGCTGTCCGTCCAGCCGAATTTTACGGAAAAATCTTCATCAAATTCCGCACCGAACACGATTCCGCCTTCTTCAATAATTTTTTCTGCAAGAACTGTAAACATTCCGCCGCTGGAACTTTTCTCACGTATTTTTTCATCATTTACAATGCATGCGAAAGCTTTTCGCACTGAAAATTTTTCCGCAGTTTTCCCGCTTTGATTTACAGGACAGTTTTTTTCGCACAAACCACAGTTCACGCAAAGATTATCATCAACTTTTGGATACAAAAATCCTTCCTGATTTTCAGAAAGAGAAATAGCTTGTTTTGTACACAAATGAACGCAAGCACCACAACCGGTACATTTTATCAACGGAATTTCAGGCACGACAAAACCTCCCTTTGATTTTTAAAATCAATGACTGTCGTTCGTTTTTTTCCATTCCGAATAACAAAATGAACGTTCCAGACAAAACAACAGAAGAAAATACGACTGCCAAAAATTCTGCAACATCATTTTTTATTACCAGCTTCAAAAGCACTGGAACCATTACCGAACAAACACTTACAACTATTATTGGAAATACCACTTGTAAAGCAAAAGCCTTTAAAGAAAATTCTGTAAGATGTTTTACAATCACAAAGCGCACGATAAATGCTAAAAAAGTGATACCGATTGCAATAATCATAACGCTGAAAGCCGGTGCACCAAGTTTTAAGGCAATGAATGAAACTGGAAGATTCAAAAGAAGGATTCCGCCAACGACACCCTGATACAGCTTTATTTTTCCAGTCGCCTGGGCAAGCGTCATTATCGGATAGCTTATTGAATCAATTACCGCGTCAATCAAGGCAAGCTGTGTAAAGATTACGGCAAGTGGCGGCGGATTTTTAAGCCAGAGCCCCAGAACAAAATCCATCTCCAGCACAAGCGGAAGGGAAAAAACATACATCAAAAAGAAAGTGATTTTGCATCCGTAAAAAACAAGACAAATGCATTCTTCCTTTTTATCCGATGCATAACTTTTAATTATCTGTGGACGAACCGCCGTACTGAAATTCTGACTGAAACTTGTCACGGCACTGTTCACCTGCGAAGCAACAGCTCTTGCCGCATTTACAAGAGGATTAAAAAACAGGTTCAAAAGGATGTTCGTCATCTGATTTTTAAAAACTCCGACCAGTGAACCAAACAAATTCCACCCCGAATATCCCACAATCTCCCTAAAAAGTTTTCCGTTTTTTACAAAGTGAAGCCGACATTCTTCAAAATGTTTGTGACAGTAAAGGCGGTAGATTCCTGTATTTACAAAGGCAACGGCCGCAAGCAGCACACCGTAAAGCGAAAGTTTGTCAAAAGGAAGAACCTTAAGCAAAAACACAATCCCAAGTTTCAGCACGGCTTCGACAATGCTCACATACGCATAAACTTTCATATTTTCGTGGGCAATAATCGATGCCATGTACGGAGTCGTAACAAGAGTAAGCACGAACGAAACAATCGCCGCCTGATAAATCCAGTTTGCAGCCGTCATCCGTTCTGCAGGAATTACAAGCTTATTATTCACAAACCAAAGTCCGAAAGTTTCTGCAATTAAAACCACAACCGCTATAATCAAAAGGTAAATCTGAAATGTTACGCTGAAAGTTGTTTTCAGATGTTCCGTGTCGCCTTTCCCCAAATCAAAAGAAAAATACCTCTGGCTAGCCGTAGCCATCGCTCCAGACAAAAAGCCGAACATTGTGACCACCCCGGCAACCACATTGTAAATTCCGTAATCCTCCGCACCAAGCGTTGCAAGAACAACGCGCACCGTGTAAAGGCTCACGAGCATTATGAGAATCTGCCGGAAATAGAGGGCTATTGTATTTTTGGCTATTCGGGTACTATTACTCATCTAGAAATATCTCCTGCAAAATCTTCTTATTCATCTCCCTTCTTTCCCGGTCAAACCACCAGCCAAATTTTCCAAAATAGCGAACTGCACTTTTTATGTGGGCAATGAGCATTTTGCGGTTTTTGTAACTTTCTTTCTGGTGGTCGTGAATAATCTGAACCCCTGGAAAATACAGAGTTTTTGAAACGCGATGAAGACGGCGCATCAAATCAAAATCTTCGCAGTACATAAAGTATCCTTCGTCAAAGAAAATGCTGTTCTCCGCCAGTACAGAAAGTCTTAAAAACATAAAGCAACCCGAAAGACACGGTGGATTTATCACTTTGTCATAACCACTCATTTTTAAGCAGTAACGGTCATTGCGTTTTTTACCCCAGCTTTTTGGAAGGAATCGGCGGAAAATCAAGTCGCCTGGTGTAGGAAGAAGTTTGCAAAGATACTGAATTTCTCCGTCCGGGTACACAACTTTTGGCAGAACGTAAGATGCTTCCTTGTTTTCTTCCATAAAATTTGTAAGAGCAGACAGAACTTCCTCACCAAAACTAATATCTGGATTTAAAACAATGTGATAAACGCTTCCGCTTTCGATCGCTTCCTGCATTGCAAGATTGTGACTTGCACCATAACCTAAATTTTCGTTATGAATGTAGCGGATTTTTGTATTCTTACTGTCCCCTTCATTCCGATTTTCAAGAATACGCCAACGGTCGCTGGGAGAGTTATCGATTATATAGAGAATTTCAACGCACCCAGATTCAAACACAGATTTAAGCACCGAATCAATCTGAGAACGAGGCGTATTGTACAGCACAATGCTTGCAGTAATTTTCACATCACTCATTTTTGCCTCCCTCTCCAGTGGCTGCGAGTTTTCCAGTGTTTTTTTCAAACAAGGACTTCTGCAGTTTTTCAAGCAGAAATGCACATAAAAACGAAGTTCCAAGAACTGCAAAAATTGCAAAACCTGTTTTTCTTTCAAAAAGTCCAAGTGAAATAAAGCACATTGCAAGCGGATAATGAACAAGATAAATTCCGTATGAATAATCGGCTTTTCTACCTACGCCCGAAAAAACTTTCAGATTTAAGGCTAAAAACATTACGCATATAGAAAGGCACGCAGGAGTAACAAACGCAGAGATAAACGGAATTTTAAATACATTTGCAAGAACAAGAAGTATTGCACTCGGAACAAAAGCCGTTTTTAACATTGGAAAAAGCCGTTCTCCAAAAAGTGCAAATGACACTTCGCACATAAAACGTGCATTCCTGTCTGCTACTTGAAAATCAAGAATCTTCTCTGAGCTGCAAAGTTCTTCCAAGAATGATGCCGTATATACGCCAGAGCCGTCTTCGCCTAGAACAGGGGTTCCGTCCTCACCACAGCCGTTCAACCACAGTGAACCGCACATCTTACCAAAAACTTCATCACTCAAAATCCGTGATGCTGCAATCTGCTGTTTTTCAAAAACGCTATTTTTTCCGCCAGTGTCCTTCCTGCAAAAATCACGGTTTGCGTCATTCCTTGCAGCTTCGATATCATCCTTGCAATCGTCATTTACCTCATAATCAGAATCATCATCAATCGGAACAAGTGCCGTGCATGCATCAAAAACAGTAATCTGTGCTTTGCAAGTTTCTTCTATAATAATGCGCATAATCTTTTCGCCACCAACGCTAAATCCGTCTGAAGTAAGCCTGTCGTTTCCATTTCCGCAGAAATAAAGAAACAAAAATTCAGTTCCGTCTTTTGAAACACGGCGCAAAATAAATTTCAGCATCGCCTCGTCCACACCTTCAGGCAGAATCAAAATTTCCTTATCGAACCAGGCACCGCCAGAACTACTTTTGAGAAAATCGTAAATATCGCAAAGAGATTTTTGCTGAAATCCCGAATTATTGGAAAATCCAGTAAGAACAGCATAACGTTTCAACATTTATAATTGCTCACAGCAATATTCCATATAGCTTTTGGATTATTTTCAGATGTTGCTATCAGCAATATTATTATTTTAATTACAGATATTCTTTTAGTATTGGGAAATAACATTCGAAAAATCAGAAAAGAATTTGGATGGACACAACAATTTCTTGCAGAAAAATCAGGAATCTCAGTTCCGTTTATGACACAAATAGAACTTGGAAGAAAATCAGCCTCTCTCGAAGTTGTACAAAGCATCGCTCATGCACTCAATACTCCGTATACACAACTTTTTGCAGAAGATCCTGAAGATGAGCCTAAACCGGTTCAGCTAGCAGCATTTGAACGTCAGCTGTCAGCAGCAGTTTTAAATATTATCCACGAAGAATTTAAAAATCTGTAATTCACCTTTTTCTAAAGTCCGCAGACACAGAATGGCATCTGTTACAGTACACAGTTTACAGATGCATGTTTCATCGAAATAATCTGTTAAGATTCATTCAAAATCATTTTCCAAATAAATCTGCATGAGTGCCGGTTCGAGAAAGTTCTAAAATTAAAATATCGTTTTTTATTTGGTAGATTAACAGCCAGTCAGGGCGGATATGGAGTTCACGATGATCTTTCCAGTTGCCCTCCAGGGCGTGGTCGCAGTATTTTTCTTCGAGAGGTTGACCGTTGGCGAGTTTTTCAACAACTTCAGCAAAAAGATTTAAATCATAATGTCGTTTTACTATACGCTTCATATCTTTTTTCATTGCAGATGTAAAACGCATTTCATATTTTGTCTTTTCTTTTGAAAATTCCATCATTTCAACAATGCCTCCATCATATCATTAACGTTAGTATAACTTTTAGCATTCGGATCGTTGATGAGTTTGTCGCCTTCTTTGAGAGCTCTGATTGTTTTTCGGTTTGGACGGTCAACTTTAATCTCGAACGGAATACGGCCTTCACGAAGCACCTGTTTTGTAAAAACATTGTAAAGTCCCGAAACTGTCATACCAATTTGGTCGCAGAATGATGAAATATCTTTTTTGTCCTGATCGTTTAATGTAATTGTTAAGTTTGCCATAGTTTTTCTCCTGTTATTTCATGTTTTTTATGTGATTTACAATTTATTATATGTGTATTTTATGTGTTTTTAAGTGTAATATTAAGATTAACTTTTTAAATATCATTTCCCAAATAAATCTGCATGAGTGCCGGTTCGGGAAAGTTCTAAAATTAAAATATCGTTTTTTATTTGGTAGATTAACAGCCAGTCAGAACGGATATGGAGTTCACGATGATCTTTCCAGTTGCCCTCAAGGGCGTGGTCGCAGTATTTTTCTTCAAGAAGTTGACCGTTGGCGAGTTTGAACACGACTTGCTCAAGTTCTTCTATATTATAATTGCGTTTTTTGGCAAGTTTTATATCCTTTTTATATCGGCTTGTCCATTTGATTTTATACTTTTGTTCTACCATCTCTTCATCTCCTCAACAAATTCTTCATAAGTATAACTTTTAGCATTCGGATCGTTGATGAGTTTGTCGCCTTCTTTGAGAGCT
>CAMEET010000084.1 GCA_945915085.1 uncultured Treponema sp.
TTTTTTATTTAGGGGCATTTTTTATGGTAATTTTAACTTTGAATTGTGGTTCATCTTCTGCAAAATATCAGGTTTACGATTGGGATAACAAAGAAGTAATGGCAAATGGTGTTGTAGAGCGCATTGGAATTGAAGGTTCGTGCATCACTCACAAAGCAAAAGGTAAAAAAACAGAAATAGAATCACCTTGTCCGACTCACAAGGAAGCTATTGAATTGATTATCAAAGAAATTACAGATAGTGAAGTTGGCGTTATAAAATCGATGGACGAAATTGGAGCGGTAGGTCATCGTGTTTTGCATGGTGGAGAGAAATTTACAAAATCTGTCTTGATTACTCCAGAAGTTCTTGACGGTTTCCGCGAAGTTGTTGATTTGGGACCTCTTCACATGCCTGCAAATATTATGGGAATTGAAGCTGCTCAAAAAGTCATGCCAAATGTTCCTCATTCTGCAATTATGGATACAGCATGGCATCAGACAATGCCAGAAGAAACATTCCAGTATGCAATTCCACGGGAATGGTACGAAAAATATGCTGCACGTCGTTACGGTTTCCACGGAACTTCTTTCTTGTACACTGCAAAACGTGCTGCTGTTCTTCTTGGAAAGGATCCAAAAGATACAAATTTGATTATATGTCACATTGGAAACGGTTCTTCTATGTGTGCTGTAAAAAATGGTGTTTGTTATGACACAACAATGGGAATTACACCGCTTGAAGGTCTTGTAATGGGAACTCGTTCTGGTGATTTGGACCCGGCTCTTCCTTTTTATATTATGCGCAAAACTGGAATGACTGCTGATGAAATGGATAAAGCTTTGAATAAAAAATGCGGATGTCTTGGAATTACAGGAAAATATTCTGACCGCCGGGATATTGAAATTGATGCAGCAAAGGGTGATAAACTATGTCAGCTTTCGATTGAAATGGAAGCTTTGCGTATTAAAAAATATATTGGTGCTTTTATGGCAGAACTTGGTCATGTGGATGCTATTGTTTGGACTGCTGGTGTTGGTGAACGTGGACCAATCACTCGTTTTAAGGCTTGTTCTGGATTGGAAAATTATGGTATCAAAATTGATGAACAGAAGAACGAATGGTCATTCACTGGAAATGCTGAAACTTGCATCAGTGCTGATGATTCTGCTACAAAAATCTTTGTCATTCCAACAGATGAAGAACTTGTAATGACTGAAGATGCTTACGCCTTGATGAAAGGAACTTATGATGTTCATACAAACTTTACTTACAGTTTCCAGAGTCCAGATTATGTAAACAAAGCCCGCGAAGAAGGTTTGAAAGGCGATTTAGTAAAGCGTCCAAATATTGCAAAAGTAATTGCACGTCCACCAAAAAAATAAAACTGCACAATTGAAAAATTGTGATTTTTCGGAGAATTAGATGAAGAATATTGCCGTTTTGGTTTATGAGTTGACAATCGAATATAACTGTACAGTTTTAGACGGAATTGTTGATTTTTTTGAAAAGAAAGATGATGTAAATTTAATCATTTCGCCTGTTAATATTCCGTTGTCTAATTCTTCAGAATTTGACTATCAGTATTGGTCAAGTGTAAAAGTTTTGAATTCTGAAAATATTGATGCTTTTATTGTGATTACAAATTCTTTTTTATCAAATATAAGTCTGGATACTTTAACGGATAGATTAAAAAAACTTTCTCCAAAACCTGTAATTTCAGTCTCTGTTCCTTTGAATATTCCAAATTCTGGTTACACTTATGTTGCCTGCGAAAATGCTTATAATAAAATTGTAGAACATTTGGTACAAAAGCATGGCTGTTCGAAAATTGGATTTTTTACGGCAGCAATGACATATTCAAAGGATGCTGAAGACAGGTTTTTGGCTTATAAAAAAGCATTAAAAAATAATGGAGTTGAGTTTAATCCTGATTTTATTCTTGATGGTGATTTTACTCCAGGAGTTGCTACAGAAAAATTTTTAGAAAAATTTAAAACTAAAGAAGATATTCGTTTTGAGGCAATTTTGTGTGCAAATGATTTTACAGCAGTTGGTGTAATAAATGCACTTGAAAAACTCGGAATGAAATGTCCTCAAGATTTAAAAGTTTTTGGTTTTGATGATACAGAAATTGCTCTGGAATGTTTTCCGACTTTGTCTACAATAAATCAAAATATCGAAATGACTGGAAAAGAAGCAGCTCGTCTTGCTTATGATATTTTACTTGGTAACGAAACGAAAAGAAGTTCTTTAATTGAAGCAAAACCGATTTTCAGACAATCTTGTTCGTGTGTTGAACTTTCTGCACTTAATACATGCTCTTTGATTTCGGAAGGAAAAGTGATCGTTGATGAAAAAAGGTCACTCAACAGACTTGCAAATTATTCTGAAAGTTCTTCAAATTTTACAACAATCTATAGTTTGTTGAATAGAATGGATACAGCAACAGAACTTCCTGTTTATCTTGAATCTATGAAATATGATTATGGATTAGACTACGTTGCAGAACTTTCTATTGTACTTTACAAAGAACCTGTTGTAGTAGAAAAAGATGATATTTTCGTTGTTCCAAATGAAGCTAAATTAATTTTTTATTCAAACAGAGGTATAAGGATTAATAAAAACTTTTTTGGAGAAGAAGATTACATTTTTAACCCAAAGAAAGAAATTATTCCGAAAGAATTTTTTGATAAAGACAGAGGAAGATATATTCTGGTACCGCTTTATAACAGAAAAATAAATTATGGATATATAGTTTATCTTTTTTATGCGCATAATTATTCTTTGATGTCGATTTATGGAAAAATCCTTTCCAATTCATTGCTGCAGGCTTATTCAAACTATAAAAATTCTCAGCAAAGAGAAAATCTGCTTCAGGAAAATCAAAGTTTGAGTGTAACTGCAAAAATGGACGAACTTTCAAAACTTTTAAACAGACGCGCCTTTTTTGAATATGGTCAGAAAACGATAAATCTTTCACTTTCTATGGATAGGGATGGATGTGTTTTCTTTTGCGATTTAGATGGGCTTAAAACAATTAATGATAATTTTGGTCATGATATGGGTGATGTTGCCATTCAGCTTATAGCACAGGTTTTGAAAAATGTTTTCCGGGAATCAGATCTTGTTGCAAGATTGAGTGGTGATGAATTTGGAATTATTGCTCCAAGTTTTAAATTACAAAATCTTGAAAATCTGCGACAAAAAATTGCCGAAGAAAATGAAAAAGTTTCCAAAGAAAACAATCTGCCCTTTATTCTTTCGTTGAGTGTCGGCTGCGCTGAGTATGGTCACGATAACAGTAATCTTTCAGAAATTCTTTCAAAGGCAGACGAAAAACTTTACGAAGAAAAACGACGTAAACACGGAAAAACAAACTAGCCAAAACTCGCGGCTCGTGCGAAAAGAATTCTCATTGGTATGGAAATTTTTGCACGAGCCAGCCATAGACCCAATGCAAAAAAAATTGTATAATTTTACTTTATTCTATTATAGATATAGAGGATACCATTTTGTTTCAATCATTTTATGATACTATGATTGCAGGTCAGCGTTATCTGCTGATTTTGCAGGGCCTTGGCTACACGGTTTTGATAGCCATTTGTGCCATTCTGATAGGAACTGTTTTGGGCTGCATATTTGCGCTGATGAAAGTTTCTGATAAAAAGGTTTTTAATTTTATTGCAAATATTTACACTACAGTTTTGCGCGGAATTCCACTTGCCACTCAGCTGATGATTTTTTATTTTGTAATTTTTGCACCTTTGGGAATGAATCGTCTTTTAGTGGCAATTCTTGCTTATGGTTTTAATAGCGGGGCTTATTGTACAGAAATTTTCCGCGCCGGTATTCAAGGAATTGACAGAGGACAGACAGAAGCCGGACGTTCTTTGGGATTGAATAAAAATCAGACTCTTTTTAAAATTGTCTTGCCGCAGGCTGTAAAAGCCGTGCTTCCGACATACACAAGTGAATTCATCGTATTGATAAAAGAAACATCTGTTGCAAGTTTTATCGCGGTAATGGATTTGACAAAAGCAGGTGATATGATTCGAAATGCAACTTACAACGCATGGATTCCACTTTTAACTTGTGCAGTTATTTATCTTGTGATGACTGTAGGACTGACAAAACTGTTTGGTCTTCTGGAAAAAAGGTTGGCAAAAAGTGACAGATAAGAATTTAATAGAAGTAAAAAATCTCAAAATCAGTTTTGGCTCTCTTGATGTTTTAAAAGATATTTCAATCAACATAAAAGAAGGCGAAAAAATTGTTGTAATCGGACCTTCTGGTTCTGGCAAAAGTACCTTTTTGCGCTGTCTAAACAGACTGGAAAACCCGACTGGCGGACACATTATTTTTGACAATTTTGATTTGACAGATTCTAAAATCAATCTTGATATTTGTCGCCAAAAAATGGGAATGGTTTTTCAGCATTTTAATCTTTTTCCTCATCTTACAGTTTTGGAAAACATTACACTGGCACCTGTGACTCTTAAACTTAAAACAAAAGAAGAAGCAATCCTCGAAGCACGTGAACTTTTAAAACGCATTGGACTTTCTGATAAAGAAAATGTGTATCCGTCCACTTTGTCAGGCGGGCAGAAACAGCGAATTGCAATCGTACGTTCTCTTGCAATGCACCCGGAAGTAATGCTTTTTGATGAACCGACATCGGCACTTGATCCAGAAATGGTCGGCGAAGTTCTTGAAGTAATGAAAGACCTTGCAAAATACGGAATGACAATGGTTGTTGTAACTCACGAAATGGGTTTTGCAAGGGAAGTTGCCGACAGAGTGATTTTTATGAATGATGGTTATATCGAAGAAGAAGGCACTCCGCAGGAAATTTTCCAAAATCCTCAAAGCGAAAGATTAAAGCAATTCTTGAAATCTGTATTATGATTTTTTCAGGTATATTTAAGATAAAAATTCTATTGATACTAATAAAAAATATCAAATAATTCATTAAAAAAAAACTGGCATAGAAAGAAATCCGAACTTTTTTGTCAGTTTTTTTTTTTAAATTTTAAATCAAAAAATGAAAATGGAAATGTAATGATTTTAAGCGTCAGTTTATCTTGATTCGATGTGTTAAAAACTTAAAATATACTAAATAAATTTAGTAAAAGTAAATTAACCAAGGTTAATTTATGACACTTTGGTTATTTTTTATGATACCTTGGTTATTTCTTTAAAAACCTAATTGACGGCATAAAAAAATGAAAGTAAACTTTCGAACATAAAGTAAATTAGATAATGTTTTTACATAGATAAGCGTTGCTAGAAAAGAGAAGTTTGTCTTAAGTAGGGAGTTGAGCTGTTGGAGAGAGCTTATCGGAGATTGTTTAATCGGTGAGAGAGAGCCGCTTTTGAAGGAAATTTTTTATTTCCAGACAAAAGTGGTTCTTTTTTTTTGCCATTTTCTTTTCAACCATAATTCAAAATCTTTGCAAAAACTTTCGAAATAAAATTTGCATTTTCTTCTATAAATTATTATATTTTATGAGTAAATTATTTGAATAAACAGAGGTTATTATGGCTGATTGTGAACACAATTGTGGTTCTTGTGATAAAAGTTGTTCTGAAAGAGATTTTAGAGCAAGTTTGCGTGCTGGAAGTTCTGTAAAAAAAGTTATTGGGATTGTAAGTGGAAAGGGCGGTGTCGGAAAATCGCTTGTTACAAGTCTTCTTGCAAGCAAAGTAAATAAAGACGGTTTTAGAACTGCAATTTTGGATGCAGATATTACAGGTCCGTCAATTCCAGAAAGTTTTGGTGTTGCTCAGGAACGTGCCACAGCTTTGGAAAATGAAGATGCATTAAATCCGGTAGTGACAGATTCTGGCATTCAGATGATGTCGATGAATTTTCTTTTGCCAAACGAAACTGATCCTGTAATCTGGCGCGGTCCTGTTATCGGCGGAGCAGTAAAACAGTTTTGGACTGACGTTGTCTGGAAAGATGTTGATTTTATGTTTGTGGATATGCCTCCTGGAACTGGAGATGTTCCGCTTACCGTTTTTCAGTCGCTCCCTGTTGATGGAATCATTGTAGTTTCATCACCACAGCAGCTTGTTCGTGTAATCGTAGAAAAAGCTGTAAATATGGCAAATATGATGAACATTCCGATTCTGGGAATTGTTGAAAATATGAGTTATGTAAAATGTCCTGATTGCGGAAAAGAAATCACAGTTTTTGGAAAGAGCAACATAGATAAAATTGCTGAAAGTTTCAAACTGCCGGTTTTGGCTCGCCTTCCAATGGAAGAAAGTACAAGCCGTGCAGTTGATGCTGGTGATGTGGAAAGTATTGAAATGCCAGAACTTGAAGAAGCAGCAAAAAAAATCGAATCACTTTTAAAATAATTCAAAAATCATGGTTAACAAGGGGATTGCCTAATAAGATTCAAAGTTGGATTTATCAGGCAGTCCTTTTTTTATTTTACGAAGAAAAAAAATCACTTGGATTATAAAAGCTCAAAACAATCACAATCAGATACACAATTTACAATTAGATACCCAATTAGATACACAATAAAAAACCATTTGTAAAA
The DNA here is from genome assembly GCA_945915085.1 of uncultured Treponema sp. GTDB lineage: Bacteria > Spirochaetota > Spirochaetia > Treponematales > Treponemataceae > Treponema_D. The sequence goes on from CAMEET010000084.1 coordinate 6,537, forward strand.
TAGAAGATTTTAGAGTAAAATGAATAGTTATGGAAAATAAAACTGAAGAAAAAAATGAAAATCAAAATTGTGAAAATATAGTTTCTGATACGATTAAAGAATTATGTCATCTTATTATGCAATCCAGCGATGAAAATTTTCTTTATGATTTTTTCAGCTGCCTTTTCACAAAACCTGAACTCAAGGATATTGCAAACAGATGGCTTTTGGTCAAGGAAATCGACAAAGGTACAACGCAAAGGGAAATTGCCAAAAAGTTTGGAATGTCTTTGTGCAAAATCACGCGTGGTTCCAAGGAATTAAGCAAACCCGACAGTGCTTTTAGAAAAATGTTGGACATGAATAAACAGTAACACAGAAATAAATGCGACTGTGTTCTATTCAATTCAATTATCAGCTTATTGCATTTTATAAAAAAGTATTTTTAAGTTTTTTAGTTTTTTTCCGATAATCAATAGAGAGATTTTATAATTTTTTGTGATGAATTAAAAAATCACTGAAAATGGGAAACGATATGAAAAATAGAATTGTTAAAATTTGTTTATTTACGCTTTTCGCTGGAATCTTTTTTTTGAGTTGTACTTCAACAAAAAAGAAAACTCCTCATCAGATGATAAAAGAAAAGGCATATGATGCTGCGATGATGGAATTTGACGTTCCACGCATTAATGAACCTGATGATGAAGGAAATACAGTTTTGCATCTTGCGGCCGAAATAAACAACACAAATTTGATTTCGTTCTTTATAGCAAAAGGTGCTGATCCGCTTTTAAAAAATAAAAAAGGTGACACACCTCTTCATGTTGCAATAAAAAGTCGTTCTTTTGATGCAGCAAGAATTTTATCGACTATTTCAACAGAATCTTTGTTTTCCCGAAATAATGATGATTTTACAGCAATTGACTTGGGCTTTCAAACTGATGAAGTTTATTATGATATTTTCATTTCCGTTCCAATCGGAGAAATTCGTGATGATAACGGACAGTCAATCGTTCATTATTTTGTAAGGACAAAAAATTTAAAAGCAATTCAGAAGTGTATCGAAAAAAGAATTCCTATTTCTGTAAAAGATAGAAATGATGAAACACCGCTTGATATCGCATTTAATAAAATCGATGAAGATATGGCTGTTGATATTGCAGCAGAATTGATTATGGGCGGTGCAGATGAAGTGAAATCTGATTTTTCTTATTTTCAGGATGCTGTAGCTAACCGAAACGTAAATATGCGTTTTGAAGATGGACAAACTCCTCTTCATCTGGCTGCAATTATGGGACATACTTCAATTGCGCGCTATCTTTTGGAAAATAATGCCGACACTTTTGTGCAGGACAGTTCAGGTGCAACGCCTTTGCATGAAGCTGTTCGTTATGGAAATATTGATATAATCAGGTTGCTGTTGAATGCCGGTGCAAATATCAATGCAAAAGATAATCTTGGAAAAACACCTGTAATGGTAATTATGCCGCAGAACAAAATCAATGAAATCTACACAATCATGCAGAAATTTTTTGCCGATTTGACAGAAAAAGATATGTATGGTGACACAGTTTTGCACAATGCGGCAATGATGAATGTAAGTTCCGAAGTTGTTCTTCAATTGATTAACGGTGGTGCTGATGTAAATGCCAGAAATAAAGAAGGTGTTACTCCACTGGAAATTGCAGTTCAAAAAGGAAATCTGAATCTTGCAAATTATCTGACAATGTATGGCGCAAATATCCATACTCAGGATACAAAAGGTCGTTCCCCTCTTAAACTTGCACTTGAAGCAGACGATAATATGCTTGAAGCCATCTTGAAACGCGAAAACAGCACTTCACAGGATACTGACGGAAACACGCCGCTTCACATTGCTTTGATAAACGATGTTCCGCTTGCAAAAATTCAATATATTATTAATCTGACTGAAGATGTTAATATCAGAAATAAAGATGGAAATTCGCCGTTATTTCTGACAGTTTTAAAAAACCGTCAGAAAGTAGGTGAAAGTCTTCTTTTGAAAAATGCTGATATTTTTTCTACAAATACAAACAATAATTCTCCTTTGAGACTTGCATTAAAATACGGCGGTTCTGTTCAGGATTGGCTTATCACATCGAATACAATTTCAGCACGTGATGGCAGCGGTAATTCCGTTCTTCATTATGCAGCTGAATGGCAATATGGTGATGCAATTTCAAGTTTGCTTACAAAAGGTGCTGATATAAATGCAAAGAATGCAAATGGCGAGACTTGTCTTTTCAGTGCTGCAAAAACAAACAACGCTGCAATTATTAAACTTTTGATTGATGGCGGTGCAGATATTTATGCAAGAGATAATCTTGGAAGCACTGCAATGCACATGGCTGTAAGATGGGATGCTCCACGTTCTGTTGATGCTTTGATTCAGGCAGGACTTAGCGTAAATGTTCAGAATCGTTCAGGAAAATCTCCACTTGCTGAAGCTGTTATTTCAAGTAAATACAGCATGGCAAAAAAACTTTTGAGTTACGGTGCTGATCCAAACTGCAGCGATGAAAATGGTGTTACTGTTCTTATGGATGCAATTCGCGGCGGCAACAAAGATAATGTAAAAATGCTTTTGAAGTTCGGGGCAAATCCAAATGTTCAGGAAATAAACGGTCAGAATGCATATCATGAAGCTGCGTTTATGGGCGATAAAGAAATTATTAAAATCATCAGAGAGGCAGGCGGAAATCCTCTTGCTCGTGATAAAAAAGGTCGTACCCCATTTTCAATTGTATTACCAAGAAGTCTTGATGTTATCAAAGAAGTTTTGGGTGATAATGTAAACATAACAGACACGGACGGAAATACGCCTGTTCATATTGTAGCTGGTTCAAATACACCAAAAGAAGTACTGTTGTTTCTTATTGAAAATGGTTATCCTATTGATACTCGAAATGCCGACGGTTACACACCATTGAATTATTCTATCGAAAAAGAAGATATGAATTCGATTCTTGTTCTGCTTGAAAATGGTGCAAATCCATTCCAGATGATTGATAAAAAAGGTAGAAACGGTGTGACAATCGCTTTGGAAAAAGAAAATATGAGCATTATCAATAATATCGTAAAATATGCCGGAAATAAAACTGACATTC
>CAMEET010000085.1 GCA_945915085.1 uncultured Treponema sp.
CCCATTGCACAAGTCATCCATGCATTTTTGACAGTTTGATGGATTTTCAGCTGAGCTTCGCGAATCAAACACCAATGTTTAAAATCTTTATCCTGCTCATAGCGATGTTCTGGAAGCTGCACGAAGATAAACGGAAGTTCAGGATTATCAAAATCTTCTCGCCAATTTTGAATCATCGTACCAAAAAGTTTTGCATACATTTGAGGTTTGTGGTCATCACTTTCACCTTGATACCAAATCACACCCTGTAAAGTGTAAGGAGTGATGCGTGAAAGCATGCAATCGTAAAGTCCAGTTGGACGATATGGATTTTTACACGATTTTGGACCCGGCCAAGGATTTTTTCCAAGAATTTTTTCAGCCTGTTCCCATGATATTCCTGGTTTTTCCTGCCAGAGAACTGCATATTTTTTATCCCACTCGCTGTAAGCTTTTTCGTATTCTTCATATTCTTTTATCTGCTGTTCGATAGATTTTCCTGCAGTTGCTTCTTCCTGCTCAGTTAGATAAGAACGCAAGTCTTCATCTACCGAAAGATATTTTTTATTCATCCAAGCACTTGCAGAAGTTCCGCCCCAGTTGCATCCAATCACGCCAACAGTACATCCCAAATCCTTGGCAAGTTTTTTCGCAAAAAAATAACCGACAGCCGACCATGATTTTTTACCATCGCTTTCCCAAGTCTGCCAGCAAGTATTTTTTTCTGCCTCAAAAAAATGCTCATCTTTCCATGCAATTTTATTTGTGTAGTAAAAACGCACATTTGGATCATCTTTTTGATTTTGAATTTCATCAGGACCTTCCGTGCAATTTTGAAGTTCAAATTCCATATTACTCTGTCCACCTGCAAGCCAAACTTCACCAATGCTTACGTTTGAAAAAGTTTTTTCTATAAGTTTGACAGAGTTAGCAGCATTTGATGAATTATTGGAAGAATCAGATAAAGAATTTGTCGCACTGATGGCAACTTTACAATCATCTTGTGCTGTCAAAGGTTCCAGTCTGCAAATCCATTTTCCGTCTTGAGAAAAACATTTATTTTGAGAGAGAACATCGCCTTTTTTATCAAAAATAGAAACGGATACGCAAAAATCACCTTTTGCTTCACCAAAAAAACTGACACACCTGTTTCTCTGCAAAACCATATTATCAGAAAAGATTGCAGCAATATTAAAATCGTCCATAAAAAACCGCCTTAAAAATAAACAGACTATATTCCAATAAAATTATTATAAACTTCTTTTATGAAAAAATAAACAGAAAAAATAACCAGATTTTTTTATGACAAAACGTAGATGGAGGGTAATAAATTCAAGGTCTGTCCCTGGCTCGTGCAAAAAACATAAACACCAAACGAGATCTGCTTGCACGAGCCGTGAGTTTTGGCAGGTATAATTTCAAGTAGAAAAACTTTATGTAAAAAAATGAAAGTTCCAATAAAGATTTCGGCACTCTAGCCAAAACTCAATTAAAAGTTTTTTAAAAACAAGGTCTGTCTCCTTTTTCACACGAGCCGGAGACACAGCTTGGAAAAACAGGGACAGACCTCAAATTCATCTTGCATCGCAAAAACACATCACGATATCCATTGTCTTAATCTTTCAGATTAATTATAATATTCTCAAAATAACAACTTTCTTATAGAAGTTGATAAAAATTACTTCCCTGTAATTTTTATCACTAGTTTGCGTGGCAAACCTATTCTCGCCATCCATGGCTCGCCGCTAACGCGGAGTTTTTATAGGAAGTTGATAAAAATTACTTCCCTGTAATTTTTATCACTAGTTTGCGTTGCAAACTTATTCTCGCCATCCATGGCTCGCCGCTAACGCGGAGTTTTTAATAGGAGAAAAAAATGAAAAAGAATTTTGGTAAACAAACTGTTTTGTACCCTATGCCAGTCTTCATAATTGCAACTTATGATGAAAATGGCAATGTTGATGCAATGAATGCTGCATGGGGTGGAATTCATGATACAAATCAAATTGGAATTTGCATTTCGCCAGAACACAAAACTGCAAAAAACATTTTACAAAAAAAAGCATTCACTGTGAGCATGGCAGATGCTTCTCATGTTACAGAATGTGACTATGTTGGAATTGTGAGTGCAAACAAAGTTCCAGACAAATTTTCTAAAGCAGGATTTACAGCCACAAAATCAGAATTTGTAGATGCACCTGTAATCAACGAACTGCCAATGTGCCTTGAATGTGAATTGGTTAGTTACGACCAGACAACAGGCTGCACCGTTGCAAACATCATAAACGTAAGTGCAGACGAATCAATTTTGACAGACGGTAAAATTGACCCTGCAAAATTGCGTCCAATCACCTACGACAGCGTAAATCACAAATACATAGAATTAGGAAAAATTGTGGGGACAGCATTCAGCGACGGAAAGAAAATCCAGTAAAAATTAGTCAAAAATTCCTATGCCTGAATCTGGAATAATTCACCGGGCAATGTTTTCGCTCCATTAACAATATAAGGAGTCTGCATTGCCTGACTGATTTGTTTCTGGTAATTTTTGATGAGAGCATCAGCCTGCTTATCAGAAATATCTTGAACTGACTTTTTAGGCTCATTTTTAATAGAAGATAACCTTTCAATAAGTGAATTCAAAATCCGGATTTTACTGATAGAAACACCTTGCTGACCTGACTTAGCAGCCACCCCAGAAACATGGTCAAAATTGGAATAGAGAAGTGAAGAACGGCTGACAGGCACATAAAGTTTTCCTGAGGCACCACCATTAGAAATAGTACTCGAATAAGAGAAAGCGTTGATGTAACCAATTGAAGTAGCCATTCTATTCACTCCCTAAAGAATTACAAAAAAGTAAAAGATTTGGTATTTTTTCTTTACACCTTAATTGTCGGAGTGAATAAAAAAAAGTTTAGAAAATTTTATTTTAAAATCATAAAAATTAAGCCCAAAGGAACCAAAGCAAAAGTGCAGCTGCAGAAGTGGTAATCACAGTAAAAGGCGCACTAATCTTCAAGAAATCGCCAAACTTAATCGGATAACCTTCTTTTTTGAGAATACCCATAGAAACAATGTTTGCCGAAGCCCCGAACGGAGTCAAATTACCACCAAGACACGAACCAACAAGCAGCGCAAACATAAACAGTTCTTTAGAAATACCGATGTTTTGAGCAAGCCCACCAGCAACAGGCAGCATCACGATAATGTATGGAACATTGTCCACAAAACCTGAAATGATAACAGAAAAAAGCAGAATCAAAATAAAACCTGCAAGTTTATTACCATTTGTGATTCGTGCAAGCCATGAAGAAAAATCGTTCAGCAAACCAGTTTCGCTGATAGCACCAACCACCACAAAAATCCCCATCAAAAATCCGATAGTTTCCCAGTCAAGTTCCTTCACAAGAGTCCACACTTCTTTACCAGATTTTTTTTGACTAAATCTGTACCAAAGCAGACCAATCAAACCAAGCCCAAGTACAAAACAACCAGAACCATATCCAAGCTCAGTACTCAAAAAAGAAATTACAGCCAGCCCGAAAATCATAATAATCAAAAGCCAGAACGGCACAGTCGAAACGACAGATTCCTTTTCAATCAAAGCTTTTTCCTTTACACGCCCAAAAATAAAATAGAAGAAAATACAGCCGGCAATCATTCCAGCTTGAATTATAAAGAAAATCGAGAGTTTACCCTGATGTACAAAGAAATCATTAAAATTGTAGCCGGCATAACTTGCAAAAATCATACTTGGAGGGTCACCCACCAGCGTAGCCGTTCCTTCAAGATTAGACATAACAGCAAGACCAATCATAAAAGGCACAGGATTCAGTTTAAGTTTTTTGGAAAGAGCAAGCGCAATCGGAGCCATCACAAGAACAGTCGCAACATTTTCCACAAAAATCGAAATAATACCGGTCATCGCCAAAATCAAAATAACAGCAATACCCGTGTTCGGAGAATGCTGCACAAGAAAATCAGCAATGCGGGCAGGCACCTTCGAATAAATAAAAAGCGACGCAATAATCATGCTGCCGACATAAATCATCAAAATATTCCAGTTAATCAACTCGAAAAAAATGTGATAAAAAAGATTTCCAGCCGACTGAGTTTGCAAAAACACCTTTCCGCCGAACATAAAACCCAAAATCACAGTAATCATAGCGGCCGCAGTCGTCATAATCACCTTTTTTTCCTGAAACAAAATCACAAGAAGATACATCACAACCGCAATTGCAAGAATAATCCACTTCATTTCCATATTTCTCCCATAAAAACTTCGCGTTAGCGATTAAGCAGGAGGCGCCGAATCTCAAAAGTTTCACAGATTTTCCATCAAGAACAACAAAAAAATTCTCAGAATCAGTGAAAGCAGAATCATTTTTAGAATTCGGGCGGCTTTTGTTTCGCTTCTCAGTTCTTCCAGATTTCCTCAAAATCGAAAAAATACTTAAAACTTTCAAACAAAAACAAAAAAACAAAACACGCTTCACAAAAACAGGCTATCCAGAGTTCCGCTATCGCTCCAGCCGCTTCCCTCGCTTCGCTCAGTCCAGTGGCCGCCTTCGGCGCTCTTCCTATCCTTGCCGCAGTTTAAACCCGCAACCTAAAATAGTTCTTAGAAAATCTGTCAAATCAAAAAAAATTAAACATTAAACTTGAAGAAAAGAACATCACCATCCTGCACAACGTATTCTTTACCTTCCTGACGATATTTTCCAGCCGCTTTAATAGCAGCTTCATCACCATACTGACGCAAATCATCAATAGTATAAGCTTCAGCACGGATAAAACCTTTTTCAAAATCAGTATGGATAACACCAGCTGCACGAGGAGCTTTGTCACCATCATGAATAGTCCATGCACGACATTCGTCTGGACCGCCAGTAAAGAACGTGCGCAATCCCATCAGATGATAAGCTTTGCGTGCCAAAACAGCCAGTCCACTTTCTTTTAACCCAACGCTTTCCATAAAATCTTTTTTGTCCTGAGGATCTTCAATTTCAGCCAAATCAGCTTCAAATTTACCGCAAATCACAACAACTTCAGATTTTTCTTCATCAGCATATTTTTTTACAATTTCAACATATTTGTTTGTGCCTTCAGCAACAGAATCTTCATCAACATTTGCAACGTACAGAGTTGGTTTCATAGTTAAAAGGAACATATCATAAACGGCAGCTTTTTCATCATCAGTCAAATCAGCAGTGCGGGCACATTTTCCATCTTGCAAAAGCGGTTTAATTTTATTTACAGCACTCTGCCATGGAGCATATTTTTTTTCTTCTTCTTTTCCCAAAGAACGTACAGCACGTGTAACTTTATCTTGACGAGTTTCGATAGTGTTTAAATCAGCCTGACACAATTCCCAGTTAATAGTAAGAATATCACTTTCTGGGTCAATCGGAGCAGCTTCATTTGCATTGTCGCGAACGTGCATGATATCAGGATTATCAAAACATCGCACAACATGAGCAATTACTGAGCATTCACGAATATTTGCAAGAAATTTATTTCCAAGACCTTCGCCTTGACTTGCACCTTTTATCAAACCTGCAATATCCACAAATTTTACAGCGGCAGGAGTTTTTTTCTTGGGATTATGTTTACTTGCCAAAAAATCAAGTCTTTCATCAGGCAAATCAACAATACCAATATTTGGATCGATTGTACAAAAAGGAAAATTCTCTGCACTGGCAGGAGCCGAAGTCAGAGCCGAAAAAATAGTAGACTTTCCAACATTTGGAAGACCAACAATACCACATTCAAGTGCCATAAAAAATTACCTCAATTTATAGACTTAGTTTTCGCTGAGTGCTTTTGCAAACTGATCCGCACAACTAGTAGATTTGAAACCACAAGTATTGCCAGCAAGCTTTTTGATAATTTCATCAGCCTGCATGCCATCGCACAGTTTTGCAATCGCTTTAAGATTTCCGTTGCAGCCACCATCAAAACTGATATTAGTAACCGAGCCGTCATCGTTTTTTGTGAAATGAATCATCTGGGCGCAAACACCCTTAGTTTTAAAAGAAATATCCATAATTAAAGTATAGTGAAAAAACAAGTAGTTTACAAGAAAAAATATTGGAAAAAACTTTATGTTTTGTGTGGGATGAAAAAAGGGACAGACCTTGATTTACGAGTTTTAGCGTAATGCAAGGTCTGTCCCCTTTTTAAACTGCAAATCCAGCTGAAATTTGAGGTTTTACAAAATGTTTTTATTTTGGTGGGTTAGTTTTCAGCCCAAACTAGTTCGCCAGTTGACTGTGGCAGCGAAGCTGCTTTCTGCAGGGTTTTAAGCTGAACGGCGTACCGAGTCTTGAACAGGCACGCGGAGCGTGAGTCACTGGCTGTGGGAAGGTGCAAATCAAACTTACGTTGAAGTTAAAATATTCAGTACGGGACACAGTCACAGCCAGTGACCGAGCGTTAGCGAGCTGTGAAAGGCGACTGACTGACTGAATTCTGCTAATAAAAAAATAATCTAACCCAAAAAAAATTATCAATTTGATTCTGTTAATTTTTCGGAATGAGTTTGTTGAGTGTGTAATCGCGCTGGCGCCAGTTTTTGTCGACTTTTACCTGCAAATCAAGGTCGATTTTTTGAATGTAAATCTGGCTGAGTTTTTTGATGGCTGCCATGCGGATTTCTTTGATTTTGGATGCATTTTTACCGATAACTATTCCTTTCTGGCTGTCGCGTTCTACGCACAAAAATGCTCGAATCCAAAGTTTTTTTCCTTCGTTTCTGTGTTCTACATCTGCAACTTCGACGTAAACTGCATGCGGAATTTCCTGTTCTAGTCTGTTTATCGCTTCGCCACGAATTATTTCGCAGATTCTGAATGAAAGGTTTTGGTCGGTGTAGAGTTCTTCGTCATAAATCGGAGGATTTTCAGGCACTTTTTGGTACAAAGCCTTTAATACTTCGTTAATTCCTATGTCTTTTTGTGCTGAAATTTCAAAAACGCAGGAACTGTCGATGAGAGGAAGATTTTCTTTGATGAATTTCTGAGCTTTTTCGCATTTTGATGTGGGCAAATCTGTTTTATTTATGGCTACGACTGTTTTCTGCTGTAGATTTTTCAGTAAAGCGGCTGTGTGCTGTTCTTCTTCGCCAATTTCGCGTGTAGAATCGATAATGTAAAGTACGCCATCGATATCGTCGAGCTGATTTTCTGTCACGTTTTTTAGTCGAAGATTCAGTTTTTTTTCGGAATCATGATAACCTGGTGTATCGATAAATACGAGTTGCCCGTACGATGTATTTACGATTCCTTTGATTGCGTTTCGTGTTGTTTGTGGAACTGGCGAAACTATGCTCACTTCTTCCTGGCAGGCTGTGTTCAAAAATGTCGATTTTCCAGCACTTGGACGGCCGATGATGGCAACAAAACCTGAATGTGGAGTTTTTTCTTCTATTAATATGTCATTCAATATGTTATTTTCCATAAAAAAATCCTTCAAAATGAATGGGCAAATGCCGGGTTTTGATTTTATATTTTTAGGGTGTAGGTTGGCTTTTTGTTTCTAAAAAAGCATATTTTAAAGTACCAAAAAATCAGAGAAAAAACAATTATGTTGGCACAGGAATGTGTTTTTAAAATGGGGACAGACCTCAACAAAAAAGACGTACATAAAAACAGGGACAGACCTTAATCAAAAACAAAGGTCTGTCCCCATTTTAATGTCCCTTATTAAACAAAATCAACTGACACAATCCATTAATTCACGCCAAATTGAGCTTGGCGCAGGTTATAGTAAGCACCTTTTTTCTCCATCAGTTCAGCTGGAGTTCCGCTTTCCAAAATGCCACCTTTATCAATAACAAAAATCCTGTCAGCATTTTGAATAGTCGACAAACGATGCGCAATTACAAAACTTGTTCTTCCTTTAAGCATACTAGCAATTCCCGCCTGAACTAAAATCTCGGTTTTAGTGTCAATACTTGAAGTAGCTTCATCCAAAATCAAAATCTTAGGATTCGAAAGCATAGTTCTTGCAAAAGCTACGAGTTGCCTCTGACCGTTAGAAAGTTCACCGCCTCGCGCAGTAAGTTTTGTATCATAACCATCCTTCAGATTTCTGATAAAATCATCAGCATGCACCGCCTTACTGGCCGCAATCATTTCCTCCTCAGAAGCATCAAGCTTACCATACATAATATTTTCACGAATCGTTCCGCTGAAAATATAATTATCCTGCGTCATAATACCCATTTGAGTACGCAACGAATCAAGCTGCACACTTCGAATATCAGTTCCGTCAATCAAAATGCAGCCGTCATCCACATCGTAAAAACGACTCACCAGATTCACAACAGTAGATTTTCCAGCTCCAGTTGGACCAACAAGCGCAATAGTTTCGCCCGACTTCACGTCAAAATCAACATTTTTCAGAACTTTCACATTCTCTTCATACCCAAAAGTAACATTTTTAAACTGCACATTACCTTTTATCATAGGCATTTTCGGAGCATCCACAGCACTCTTTACAGCAGCCTTCGTATCAATGATTTCAAAAATACGCTCAGCACCACTAGCCGCATTCACAAACTGATTATAAAAATTACTTAAATTCATAATCGGCTGCCAGAACATACCAATGTAAGTTCCAAACGCAATGTAAGTTCCAATCGAAACATTTTCAATGCCAAGCACCTTTACCCCCACATAATACATCATGAGAGTTCCAACACCCCAGCAGATATCAATCCACGAACCAAAAGCATCACACCATCTTACAGCCTTAATAAATTCACTTCTGTCCGCCCACACAAGCTGCTGAAAAGTCTTATCAGTTTCATCTTCCGCTCTAAAACTCTGAATAACCTTGATTCCCGACAAATCCTCATTAATAAACGCATTCATATTCGAAGATTTCTGCCTTTTTGCCTTCCAGTGCTTTTCCGCCATCGACGAAATCAAAATCACACCACCAATCAAAAGAGGCAGCGTACACAACGAAGCAAGCGTCAACCGCCAGTTTTTCACAAACATAATCACCATAACAGCCACAACAGTCACCATATTTGGAATCAACGTCGTAACCGCATTTTCGATAATATCTTTCAGCGAGTTCGTATCCCCAATAATCCTAGCAAGAATCTTCCCAGACGGCCGAGAATCAAAAAAAGCAAGATCAAGCGACTGAATATGATTATAAAGCTCCTGCCTCAAATTCTGGATAACCTTATTACTCGTTTTAGCCATCAAAATCATACGGATTTTCATAGCAAGCACAGCCAGAACATTAATCAACGCACTCAAAATAATAATTCTCACAAGCCCCGGAATCTGAGCCTTCATAATATAACGGTCAATCGCACGTTCACACAAAAGCGGATTAATCAAATCAACCGTAGTTCCAACCGCCATACACGCAAAAACGCCGGCAATTTTTCCCTTATAATTCAAAAGATATTTAAACAACCTCGGCATCGTCTCAAAATTCGACTTTTTTACCAGCTGTTCATCTTGTTTAAAACTATTCATACTTCTCCCTTTAATAATCTGAGGTGCCCCTTCGGGGACGCTATGTCCACCCTTCGCTACCGCTCATCCCCTTCGGGGACTGCTTCGCAGGGGTTCCCAGCGCTCACC
>CAMEET010000086.1 GCA_945915085.1 uncultured Treponema sp.
AAACCAACCATAACAAAGAAACAAGAAAGTATAGAACCAATAATTCCGCTTAATAAATTGTCGCAATCAATTGAAATATTACAATTAAAATTATTTAGCAGCGTAATGATAATTTTTTGTAATAGAACAACTATTAGTAAAGAGAAAATTATTATTGCTAAACTTTCTAATACAAAATTAAATATTCTTTTTATTTTTTTCATATCAATCCCAATATTCTATATATTGTTAGTAAAAATATTTCACTTAATAAATTACAAAAACAAATTGCATCATACCAACTTACACATTCTACTGATAATTGCTCTCCAACAAATTTACTTGGATTTTCTCCCATTACTGCTTTGTATAGTTCTTGAGTTACTTCGGTGTTTGACATTTTTATTTTTTGGCTGTATGGGATTACTTTCATAGGAATGTTAATTAATAACACTTTCTTGTTCTTTATAATTTTAATACTATCAACAGTAGATTTATAAACTAAAAAATCATATTCATTACTAAATTCTTCTTTAATTTTATTAATTATTTCAACAGGTGATTCACAATATACAAAATAAAATTGTATAAAAAAACACATAAAAAATATTTATTTCTTCATTATAAACACTCCTCTTTTTTGAATTTATTAATCATTTTTATTAATTTGTTAAAATTAACCCAATATTGTTCTTCATAATTAAGTTTATCTCTTATATATTTGACATCAATTAAACTCTCAAGTCTATAATAATAACTCATATAAAAATTTTTCTTGGATAATTGTCCTTTTTTTATCATTTTATATGCTATTTCAAATAATCCCATGTAATCATTAAGTGCTGGAATAAAGAAATTTTTAAATGCCTTTGAAGATTTCCAGACTTCATTTTCAAAATTCTTTTTACAATGCTTTTCAGAAATTAATTCATCCGATAACTTTTCACCTGAACACTTATACCAATAAGAAAAATCTCCAGTTTCAAAAGTCCTATGTACTTCCCATCTTAATTCTTCTGAAAACATATTTCTTAATACAAGTTGATTATCAATTTTTTTTGATTTATCACTAATTCTAAAACCAATAAATACAAAAAAACATGATAATATTGAGCCAATTATTCCACTTAATAAGCTGTAAATATCAAATTTTTCAATTAAAGGTATTTGAAATTTGAAAAACAAACTTATTATGGAATGACTTAAAAGTAAAAAAATTAGACTAAATAAGATTAAACAAAAACTGTAATATAATATTTTTTCTAGATATCTTTTCATTTTTCTACCTCATATATTTTTATTCTTCGCATTGCTAGTGACCTTGCTACTACACTTCGGCTTACCGCCTACGTTACGTTGCAAGTTCGCTAGCAATGCTTGTTAGTTACTCTTGGGAACAAACAATACGGAAGCCTATGCTATCGTACCGGTTCTCAGCGTAGCAGAATTTGGGACTGAGACAGTTTCCACATCCACATTCGGTGTCTCTGCTGGCCCAAGAACCACCAACGGCATCATACCACTTGTCTATTTTTTTGTTTTTATATTTAGAATCCCAACACCATTCCCACACATTTCCACCCATATCAAATAATCCATATCCATTTGCTTTTTTCTTTCCTACTTCGTGTGTTAAATCATTAGAATTTCCTTTATACCATGCTACTTCATCTCCATTATTGCTTCCAGCGTAGTAATAATATTTATCACCGCCTTCTGATGCATATTCCCATTCATTTATCGTTGGTAATCTGTATCCATTTGCATTTAAATTTTGTTTTACTTTTCCCCTTATAAGCCTCTCTCTATGTGGTACATAATCCCATTTTGTTACATCTGTAATTCCATCAACAGAATATACTGGATCCAATCCAAATATCACACTTAACTTATTACAGAAATATATAGCATCATACCAACTAACATTTTCTACTGGTCTTTTTGATTGGTTCTCACCTTCAGCAGGTAAATTTTCTCTTCCTTGAAAATAGCTTGGGTTTTCCCCCATTACAAATTCGTATAAATATTGTGTAACTTCAGTTTGTAACATATTGATTTTTTTGTCTGGAATTTTTACAAATTTTAATGCATCACATAAATTATAAAATGTAATAAAGTCCAAGTGATTTCCTTTCACAAATTCAAAAATTTCTACAATTAATTTTTTATTATTTTCATCAAAAACAACAGTATCAATTTTTCCATTTTGAGAAGTAATATAATCTTTTACCGCAAGACATACATTTTTTTCTTTTTCCACAATTCCATCATAAATCCTTAAATCTTGTTTTGGATTCATAACTTTTGCTTCTGTTTTATTTATTGCAATATTTTGAACAATTTTATCTGACAAAGTATTATAAACTTTTAAGTTTTTATATGTAAAATCATATTCACTTGGGTTATCTTCACTTTTTGCATTTACTGAATATTCAATTTCAAAATATAAAATTGGATCTCCACGGGTAAGTAATGAGTTATACATATCAACGTTATTTGTATATTCTTCTATTACAGCATCATTTAATTCAGTTTCCATATTTGGAGCTTTTTTTCCTGCAACTGCTTCATAACTTACAATAACTGTATCTGTATAAACTAGAATTCCATCAGAATATAAAGATAAATATGCATTCCATCCGTTTTTACTTCCCTCATAAGGACCAAAACTTACTTTTAGTTCATCACCCATACTGTTTACTGTTTTAATTTTTGCTAAATTTGTTTGGTCTTGCTTTATTTCTTGAAGTAAAGCATTTTGCTGTTGCATTGTAGCTTGTTTTACAGATTCACAATCAGCATAGAATTTTTGATGTAATTCATCGTATTTTGCAATTCTTTGATTTTCTCTTCTAGTAAGAGCCTGTTCTGTTGGTTTTCCATCACTTCCTAGTTCTACTGTGCTGTAAGACTTATTAGTAATTCTCTCAAATTCAGATTTAATATCTGTTTGCAATTGATTATAAAGTTCAATAGAGCGATTTTCTACACCTTGTCTTATTTCTACAAGTGCCTTTTTCTTTGATTCAACTACATTTATTTGTCCAAGAACTCCTTGTTTTTCCATTTTTAGTTTTCTAACTTCAGAAGCCTTTGCAGCAGCATCTTGAGCAAGTTTATCACGTTGAGTTTTTAAAGCAATAGAACGTTCTGCTTCTAGTTTTTTGTCTGATTCTGCCCTTTCTTTTTGAGCTTGTAATTCTGCTTGACGTATTTTTTCTGCATTTTGTTTTTCTTGCAACAATGCTTTTTCAGCTTCAATTCTTTTTTTATTTTGAATAGCATTAATATCGTTACTTGTTGTTAATTTTGCAAGTTCTGCATCATAATTTGCCATCATTTGATTAAACTTTGCTTCATTTTCTTTTGCTAAAGCCAATTGTTCATCTACACTAAAGCTTGCAGAACCACTAGTTAAATAGTTTTTATTTAAATCACTAACTTTTATTCCTAATTTTTCTGCTAACACCAAAGTAATTTCATCTACAGCACCAGTATTTCCATATAAATATTCAGCTTTTGAATATTCTTTAGACATACAACTTGCCATTTGTTCGCCTGTTGTTAAATCTGTAAAATCTACAGCAATTACATAATTAGCACCAACTTTTCTAATTTTTGTAAATAAAGCAAACTTGGCAGTAGTAATTTTTCCTAATTCAATTGCAGTATTTTCATCTCTACCTACATTTTCACTTTCTGCTTGTAATTTTTTTAATGCTGATTCTGCTTTTGAATCTACTACAGTTTTCATTCCAAGATATGTTTGTAAGTTTGATTTTAATTTATCTTGAATCTGAAAAGGAAGCCAAGAAGATTCACTTATATTTAAATTTGTTATTTCATAATTTATAACTTGCACAGGAAGTTTTTGCAAATTAGCTTGTCGTTCATTTTCAATTCTAGTATTATATTCTTTTACAGTTTCAATGTTATGTATTTTTGTAATTTCATAAGTTTTTGTATTTTCATTTTGTAATACAAATTCAACTTTAAAAAACTGAGAATTATTATATTTTATTCTTTCAATTAAAAATTCTGTATCTATTTTAGCAACAAAATTAATTGTTTCATTTTTTAATGATGGTATTACAAGAGTTTGATTTTCCAATACTTCTATACCATTTAAATTAATATCAGAAACAAAAGTAACTCCTGTTTTTGTATTTTTTTCCAAAGTTTTTATAAGTTTATTTGTAGGAACTTCTTTAGTTTGTGCAGACAAAGCTGCTATAAATAATATACTTAACATAAATGCAAATATTTTTTTTAATTTCATATAAATTACTCCATTATTTTATTGCAGTCTAATAAAAATTTTTACATAATCCTTCTTATTAAACTGCCCATTTAATTACATCAAATAACTTGCTAATTCGTTTGCTTCGTCTGCGGCAGCTTTTAATTTTGCTTCTTCTGCATCCATTTCTTTGGCTTTAAGACCTGCTTTTGCTGTTTCTGCGTTACTTGCAGCCGCTTCTGCATTTGCTTTTGCTCTTTCTGCTTCTAATCTAGCCATTTGAGCTTTATACAATGCTTCTTCTTCTGCTTGTTTTTGTGCTTCTTTTTTGTCTGCGTCTTCTTTCATTTCGGTGAATAATTCACCAACTTTTTGTTGTGTTTCTGTTGTTAAATCTGCACCACCCATTACATCCATAAGATATTTTTTACAAAGATTATCCCAAGTTCCTTTATCCATAGAATAAACTGTGTAATAAATAAATTTTTCTGTTTTTTCACCAGTTTCTGCATTTGTAGTTCTTACTTTTTGGAAAAATCCTGTTTCTTCACGCAAACCTGTCATATCTGCTTTTGTTTCACTTGCAGCAACAAATAAAGCTTCTAATTGTCCTGCATCATTTAAGCCTTGTCCTACACGTCCAATTACTTTTTGACTTAATTCTGCAGCTTGTGTATATGCAAAACCTGCTCTACTTAATGCTTGAGCTTCAGCTTCTGTATTTCCAGTAGCTTGGCTCACTTTTACAACTCTTGTTGAATCTGTTCCCCATAATTCTTTAAATGTATCAGAATTACCTCTTCGCATATTTTTTAGCCAAGTAGGTGCTTGAATTTCACCTAATGCTCTATCTGTCCAATCAACAACCACAACTTTATCAATTTCATCAGATTTAGCTTCTTCTACTTTTAAAACTGGATCAGGCTTCACAGTTTCTTGTTTTGGTGTACTTCCACATCCAACAAAACCAAAAATTAATGCACTAACTGCAATAACAATACTAAGTTTCTTCATAATAAATCCTCCTTTTTTGAAACTTGAATATTAAAATTTATAATTTAAAAGCATTCTCAAATTCATTTTTTAAGGCTATTTTTATTTGCTCTGTTAATTTTGAATATGCTTTTTTTTGTGCATTTTCCAAAGTATATGAAACTGTTTTTTCATTTGAAAATTCTTCATACGAAAAAACAGTTTTATCTTTTTTACTTACAATTTTAATATTTACAGTTGGTGTAATTGCTAAAGGTTCTCCTCCAGTTGAATTATCTTCTATTAATACTTCTGCAATATATGTTGATTCATCATAATTTTTTACAACGTCAAACCCACATTCAGACAAAACTGTAGAAATTCCAGTTGTAAAAATTCTATTGTAATCACCTTGTACTTTTATAAATGTTTTACATTTTGATTTTGTTTCTTCAAAAATTACAGGAAGTTCTGAAAATATATCTCGGCTAGATGAATATTCAGATTCTTTTGTTGGAGAAATAAGTCTTCCGTATTCAAGTTTTTCTATTAAATCTTTTCCTTTTTGCCATGCTGTTTTTAATGATTTTAATTTTGTAAAACTATCACTTTCTTTGTCTAATTTTTTAACCAAACCTTCAAATGTGTTTTTTGCCATTTCGATTTGAGGTTTATATTGAATCCAGGCATTTTCTCTGTTTATAAAGGCAACACAATACCATTTTTTTTCCTTTTTAAAGTAAAAAGGTTCTGTATATTCAAGTCCAAATAATTCAACTTGTGACATCACTTGAACATCATTAATAATTGAAGTTTCTTCTTGAATTTCTGTTCCACTAGAAATACTTGTCATTGTTGTAGACAGATTTGCACTTACATTCATTTGAAAATATCTTGCCAATGCACCTGTGGCATCTGTTTTTGCTTCTTCTGCAGATTTTCCACTCCCTCTTTGACATAAATATTCAGAATCTGGATAAATTTTTCTGTAATTTTGTACCCAGTCTGGCATTTTTGAAGGTTTTGCAAAAAGATTTAAGGTTATGATTTGAAATAAAAAGATAATAGATAATATTTTGATTGATTTTTTCATGATAAACATTTTCTCACAAAGACAGATTTTAGTATTTATATATAATAATAACAGTATTTTAGTATTTTCTTATATTATCACAACATATTGTGATTAGCAAGTAATTGAATAACAATATTATGTTATTGTAAATTATGGATTTTCGAACGAGATTACGAGAAGAAATCGATTTTTCAGGTTTACTTGATAAAGAAGTTGCTGCAAGAGCAAACATTAGCAAAAGAACTATTGATAGCTATGTCGGAAGCCAAAATTGTATGCCATCAGCTGATGTTGCTGTTAGACTTGCAAAAGTTCTTAATACAACAGTAGAATATCTTGTTACAGGTTCAAATCCAGAGCTCCCACAAACTCATGATATAAAACTTCAAGAAATTTATTCAAAACTAAAACATTTTTCAGACAAAGACTTAGACGCCGTTCAACACATAGTTGATGCATTAAATGAAAAATATTGAATATCAGTAAATTATAGAAGAAATTAATAATTCCATAAAAATTATGGGGATTTTTAAGGGGCACTCTGAAAAGGAGCTTGCAAAATAGGTCGTTATAAAAAGCGAAAAGGAATGTAATTCTGACCATGGACGAATAGAAAACAGGCAATATTACGTCTGCACGAACCTGTCGTGACTAAAGATTTTTTACATGCGTTTGTCCTGGAATAAATCAAGTATCTTATTGACTAAGTCAGTTTTATCGGTAATACTTTTAATGTGTTTAGTTTTTAAATATTTGTAATTGGTTCAATTTCGAGTTTTTTGATTTTAAACAGTGGCAAGGATTGTAAGGGCTGGCGTAGCCAGTTCCGAAGCGTAGCGAAGGAATGAAGCGATAGCGGAACCCTGAAAAGCCTGTTTTTTGCGAAGCAAAAAGCCACCCAAAGAATAAAAATTTAAAACTCGACATTTGTCCTAATTGTTATTTTTACTTTAGGGATAATATGATAGAAAAAAAACAAAAAGATGATTTTTTTGACACAAAATATGGTTTAAACTTAAGTGTTCTTGATTTGGAAGAAAAACCAAATCAACCAGATTATTCAGAATGTATTGTAAACCTTTCTAATTCAATTCTCAAACATTATGGAATACCTACAGATAACGCTTCTCTTCCAGTTGCTGACTCAATTTTGTCCAAAAACAAAAAGCATGTAGTGGTTATTCTGCTTGATGGACTTGGCGTTAATATCCTTCAAGAACATCTGCACTACAAGGATTTTTTGCGCAGGAATTTTATTTGCACATATTCATCAGTTTTTCCACCAACTACAACAGCGTCTACCACATCATTTTTAAGTGGAAAATATCCGATTGAACACGGCTGGCTTGGCTGGGATTTGCATTTTGAGCAGGAGAATAAAACCGTAACATGTTTTAAAAATGTTTTACAAGATTCTGAAACACCAGCATCAACAGAATATAATGTTCCATTTAAATATCTTCCCTATGAATCTATTATCGAAAAAATCAATAAGTCGGGAAATGCTAAAGCATATCAGGTGGTAACTTTTGGGGACGAACCTTGTACAGAACTTGATGACTGGATTAAAAAAATTCAGAATTACTGTCACAAAGATGAAAGAAACTTTATTTATGCTTATTGGAATGAACCAGACCATTCGCTTCATCACTACGGTACAAAATCAAAAGAAGTACATGACATTATTCAGGAATTAAATATCAAAATGATGGATCTTTGCGAAACTTGTCCAGACACAACATTTATTCTCACAGCTGACCATGGACATCTTGATATTTCTAATCAAGAACTTTGCACAGATTTTTCAGAACTTTCAAAAATGCTCGTACGGCAACCTTCAATCGAACCAAGAGCAATAAGTTTTTATGTAAAGCCTGAATATCTTGAAGAATTTCCAAAAAAATTTGTGAAAGAATTTGGAACGGACTATGTTTTGTTTACAAAGCAAGAGGTTTTAGAGAAAAATATGTTTGGACTTGGAAATCCACATTCAAATCTTACTGGCATTGGAGATTTTGTAGCAGCTGCTTTCACACCAAAAACTCTGGTTTGGAATGAAAAGTCTACGAAATTTCGCTCACATCATGCAGGATTAACAAAAAAAGAACTTGAAATTCCTTTAATCAGTTTTGAATATAAGAAAAATCGTGAAGGTTTAATAGTTTATTACGGAATAGTAGCAATGTTTGTCATCTTTTTTATTATGATAATGATATAACTTTGATTAAATTTTGTTTTTTAAAATTAGACTCAAGCCTATACAAAAAAGCGATGGTTGAAATTTTAAAATTCATCCATCGCAATTATAAATTTTAATTACCGAAATAATTAGGAAAAATGTCGAGTTTTGAATTTTTTTAGGGTGGCTTTTTGCTTCGCAAAAAACAGGCTTTTCAGGGTTGCGCTATCGCTTCATTCCTTCGCTACGCTTCGGAACTGGCTTCGCCAGCCCTTACAATCCTTGCCACGGTTTGTAAATCAAATACTCGAAATTGAACCAATTAATCATTATCTTTAATATTAAAACTGATTCCCACATAAGGTGAAAGATCAAAATACCATGCTTTCGTAGAAACATTTTCATCAATAGGTCGTTCAACTATTGTAATACCTGTTGAACAGGAAATTCCTATTATAAATGAACAAAATCTGTTAGATGTCATTTTTAATTGAATATCATTTCCCCACAATAGATTATCTGAATCTCCAAAAATAGATCCATTTGCTCCATTAAAAGCAGAAATTCCCCATTTTAATCCAGTGGATATTTGCAATCTTAAAGAATCAATTAGATTAAAACCAAACGCTGGCCCAAGAAACAGATGTGCACCCCAATATTCTATACTGCATCCTTCTGCAATACCGAATGTTTGAGTTTCTCCAAAAAACTGGTGTGCATTTACATAAAAACTTACCTGATTATCAACTGGATGTGAATAGGCACTAAGTCCTAAACCAGCTTGAATATCAGACTCTGCAAAACAAGTACCTGCAGCCAATACAAATAAAACGGATAAAATTGAAATAATTTTTTTCATTCTAACACCTCTCTTTATATTAAATATAACACATAATAAAAGAAAAGTCGCTACTTTTTCAACGAAAATAAAAAAAGCACTCCCATTTCTGAGAGTGCTTGTCAAACCTTCGGTTTGATCTACGAGTTTTACTTTCGTAAAACTCGCAAAAGTTGTTATTTTTTAGATTTAATTACAGCTTGAGCTCCAGCGAGGCGTGCAGCTGGTACGCGGAATGGTGAACAAGATACATAGTTCAAACCAAGTTTATAGC
>CAMEET010000087.1 GCA_945915085.1 uncultured Treponema sp.
GAATAAAGGTGGCAGGCCACTTTCCTTATTCCTAAGTCATAAAAGTCTGGTTTTTCATTTTTGCACTGTTCTGTGCAGTATTTACAGCGTGCTGAAAATGGGCAGCCTTTTGGTGGTTCAAGAGGACTTGGAACTTCACCTTCCAGAATGATGCGTTTCTTTGTTTTTGCTTGATTTGGGTCTGGCACTGGCGATGCAGAAATAAGTGCTTTTGTATATGGATGAAGTGGATTTTTGTAGACATCATCCGAACTACCGAATTCCACCATATTTCCAAGATACATTACACCGATTTTATGACTTATGTGATGTACCATTTCCAAATCATGTGCAATAAACAAATAAGAAAATCCGCGCTCATGTTGAAGTTTTTCCAAAAGATTTATAACCTGAGCTTGGATTGAAACATCGAGTGCAGAAATCGGTTCGTCACAGACTATGAATTCAGGGTTCAATGCAAGTGCACGGGCAATTCCAATGCGCTGTCTTTGTCCGCCAGAAAATTCATAAGGATAACGGCGGATGTGGTCAGGTTTTAATCCGACTGTTTGAATCAATTCCTGAACGATTGCCTTCCTGTCCTCTGGTGTTCCCATATTGTGAATAATCATCGGTTCTTCTATGATTTCGCCGACAGTCATTCGCGGATTGAGTGATGCATAAGGATCTTGAAAAATCATCTGCATGCGGCGGCGGTAAGGCAGCATCTTTTTTGGTGAATAATCTGTGATATCTTTTCCGCCAAAAATGATTTTTCCTGATGTCGGCTCGTGTATTTTGAGGATTGTTCTGCCCATGGATGATTTTCCACAACCAGATTCTCCAACAATTCCCAAAGTTTCACCACGTTCCAGAACAAAAGAAACATTTTCTACAGCATGCACTTTTTTTCCATGTGCGGCATCGAAATATTTTGTTAAACCTTGTATTTCTAATATGGGTTTTGTGATATTCATGACTGTGTACCTCCAGTTTGCTGTTGAATGATTTTTTCATAGTCATCTTTGCAATGTAACCAGCATTTGCATTTATGTGTTTCTGAAAATTCTGTAACAGCAGGATGATATTTTGTGCATATTTGCATTGCTTGAGAGCATCTTGGTGCAAAAGGACATTCGTTTCCAAGTTTTATCAAATCAGGAGGAGTCCCTGGAATAGGTTTCAGCGATTCTTTGTTATCTACATTTGAATTTGCAATGGAATTCAAAAGTCCTTGTGTGTACGGGTGTTTTGCTTCATAGAAAATTTCATCTACACGGCCTTCTTCCATGATGTTTCCGCCGTACATTATGCTGATTCTGTCGCAAAGTGAAGCTACAACTCCAAGGTCGTGTGTTATCAAAATGACTGCTGTTTCCATTTTTTGAGTGAGCTCTTTTAGTAAATCAAGAATTTGGGCTTGAACTGTTACGTCGAGCGCTGTTGTCGGTTCATCGGCAATCAAAAGTTTTGGATTACAAGCCAAAGCTATTGCTATGATAATTCTTTGCCTCATTCCTCCTGAAAACTCAAAAGGATATTGTTTGAGCCTGCTTTCTGGTGCTGGAATGCCAACCATTTTCATCAGTTCGATGGCACGTGTCACTGCCTGTTTTTTGGAACATTTTGTGTGAGCTATTATTCCTTCTGTCATCTGTTTTTCGATGGAAACGATAGGATTCAGATAACTCATGGGATCCTGGAAAATCATGGAAATTTCATTTCCTCTGATGTTTTGCAGCATTTTTTCGTATTCTTTTTTTTCTTTTTTTGTGTTGTAGTGATTTGGACTTAAATCTTTGCCGTCAAAAGTGATAGTTCCGCCAGTTACTTTTCCGTTTCCAGCTAAAAGTCCCATGAGAGAAAGCATACCCTGTGATTTTCCTGAACCTGATTCACCTACAATTCCAAGAACTTCACCTTTTTCTATGTGGTAATCAACTGAACGGACTGCTTTGACTATGCCCTGATCTGTTTTGAATTCTGTTGTTAATTCTTTTATTTCTAATAATGCCATATTTTTATCCTGTCTTTTGTTTATCTTTTTCTTTTTGGATCGAGTGCTCGTTCAAGTCCTTCACCAACAAAGTTGAATGAAATGATTGTGATACAGATTGCAACAAGCGGATAAATTGTCTGCATTGGATATACTTGAATTAATTCGCGTGCTGCTTCACAAAGTGTACCCCAACTTGCTTTTGGAGCTGAAATACCTACTCCAAGGAAACTCAGCCATGCTTCTGTGAAAATTGCCTGAGGAACTTGCAGAGTAACATTTACAATAATTGGTCCCATTGCATTTACAAGCAGATGTTTGAGTAGAATACGTTTTGGACTTGCTCCCAGAACATAAGCTGCCATCGTGAATTCCTGCTCTTTTAAACTTTTTACTTCCTGTCTGACGATTCGAGCCATTCCAATCCAGCAGGTTATGGATATTCCAATCATGATAGAAGTTACTCCTGCTCCAAGCCAAAGCATAATTAAAACGATGTAAAGCATGGAAGGAACTGAATAGATGATGTCGACAATTCTCATCATTATCATGTCAGTTTTTCCACCTGCATAACCTGCAATTCCACCATAGATTGTTCCAAGAATCAGGTTTACAATTGCTGCCATAAGACCGACTCCAAGACTGATTCTGGCTCCATAAAGAATGCGCACGAAAATGTCGCGTCCCATTTTGTCTGTTCCAAAAAAGTGAGCTACACTTGGAGGTGTGTTTCTCAATGCCATATTTTGCTGGTCATAAGAATATGGTGAAAATAGTGGTCCAAAAATTGCCAGAAGCAAAACTGTAAGCAATACTATAAGTCCGAAAACTGCTCTTTTATTTTTTTTGAATTCTTTTTTTACAGATTGAAAAAATGTTTGATTTTCAATTGCGATGAATTCATCATTTTTTTCTTCTTTTGATAGTTTTCTGAATAATTTTTCTTTATCATAATTGATATCTGTGTTGATTGGTTTACTGTTTGTTGTTTGATTTTCCATTTTTTCCCCCTTTTAGCTATAAGGTTTGCAACTTAAACATTGATTAAGATAAAAGTCACACTGATTCAGTGGATTTTATCTATCTTTTTTTTATAGTGATTTTC
This sequence comes from uncultured Treponema sp., assembly GCA_945915085.1. Classification (GTDB taxonomy): domain Bacteria; phylum Spirochaetota; class Spirochaetia; order Treponematales; family Treponemataceae; genus Treponema_D. The sequence continues at coordinate 3,081 of CAMEET010000087.1, forward strand.
TTGTTCTTGGATCTACGATTGCACATATCACATCTGCAAGCAGGTTACATAATATGATGATTGCACCCATAAATATTGTAATGCCCATGACAACTGTGTAATCATGATTCATAATCGCATTTGTAAATTCGCGTCCTAATCCTGGAATTGAAAAGATTTTTTCGATTGTGACAGAACCTGTCAGAAGCATTGCAACCATAGGTCCCATGTATGTGATTACCGGAAGCATTGCGTTTTTAAGGATATGGCGGAAAAGAATTGTCGTTTTGCTGATTCCTTTTGCCTTTGCCATAGTGATGTAATCCTGTCTGATTACTTCTTCGTACGAACTTTGTGTTAGTCTTGCGACTGCCGATATAGGATAAAGTCCTTGTGCTATTGCCGGTAAAATGTAATGTTTTGGTGTGGAAAGCCCTATGATTGGAAGTGCATTTACAATCACTCCAAAGAAAATCATGAGCAAAAGTGCAACTAAAAAGTTTGGAATGCTTACACCGAGTGTTAATCCTGTAAGCCATGCACCTTTGGAAAAAGATGACTTGGAGCGTGCCATCATTATGCCGGCAAAAACACCCACAACTATAACAAGAATCATTGTGACTACGCCAAGTTTGATTGTTGGTACCATAGACTGTTTGATGATGTCGGTAACACTTGTACCCATTTTTTTATAGGAAGTTCCTAAATCTCCTTTGAGCATGTTTTTACAATAAATAAAAAACTGAGTAACAAATGGTTTATCTAGTCCATATTCAGCTTCCATTTTTGTGAGCAAGTCACCTGAAATATTCTTTGATTGAAGAGGACTTCCAGGCATGAGTTTTGTAAGACTGAAAGTAATTGCAACAAGAACAAAGATAGTCAGAATTCCAAGAAGCAATCGTTTAGTGATGTATTTAACCATTTATATCCTCCATAGAATAATAAAAAATCAAAAAAAAAGACGGCAATGAGGGATTTGTGTGAATCGACCTCATTGCCGTCTTTTAAATTATTTAATTATATAAAAGTTCTTAAACTAATTTTAAGATGTGTAATTTATACAAAGATTCAGATGTGTTGGTCAATAAGAATTTTGTAGATTTGTAATAATTACAAATAAATTTTATGAAAACTGATAAGATTTACAATTTTTAAATGGATAGATTGACAAGTGTTCAATTATTTATTCAAAATGCAAAAGTGTGGGATTTGAACCTCTTTTGTGGGAATGAAAATCAAGGTCTGTCCCCAATTATAAAAGAGGGACACACCTTTGTGTTGTAAATAAACAAAGTTACAACTTGAATGAGAGGTCTGTCCCCCATTTAGTGAGATTATTTAAGGTCTGTCCCCATTTTAAAAAAGATGTAAAACGAGGGACAGACCTTTGTGTCGGTTGAGTTAAAAAAAATGCGATAAAAAAAGGGGACAGACCTTGTTTTGTAAACGAACAAAGATGTGACCTGAATGCGAGGTCTGTCCCTGTTTTGAACTTAATCTTTCAGGTTCAAGATGCGTGAGCGATAGGAAGGGTGCCGCAGGCAGCCACCGGAACGAAGGGAAGTGAACGTAGTGAACGACCGAAGTGAGGAGGCCGAGCGGTAGCGAGCCCTGTATGTAGCGCCCCCGAAGCGTAGCGAAGGGGACACGCCCTTTTGTTTATGATGATTATGTGAATTATGGCTACTTGTTTGTGTGGCTGTTTGAAATTTATAGATTAATTGGAGAACGCGAATGTAATTTCCAGTTTTTCTTTTTTTTTGGAGGTTTTATGAAAGTTGTTGTTATTCAGGAAAATGTGAAGATGCCGAATTTGACTTCTGAAGAGGTAACTGCGCATTGGAATAAGCTGTCTGAAATTCCTGGTGTTGAGCTTGAAATTAAAATGCCTGCAGGATATCCAGATGCTGAAGCCCTACATGAACTTGTGGGCGATGCGGAAGTTGTGTTTGGTATCTGGATTTCGGATCAGGTGATTAATGAGGAATGGCTAAGTTTTCATCCAAATTTGAAATATATCGCTACTTTAGGGCATGGCTGGCGTGAATTTGATGTGGAAATGACTAGAAAAAAGGGAATTACGATTACAAATACAATTTACGGAGCTCAGACGATTGCTGAATATGGCTGGGCGTTACTTATGGAAGTGTGTCATCATGTTAATGTTCATTCTGATTTGATTAAAAAAACTGATTGGAGTGTGCATGATGAAAATGATCGTCCTGTGGAAGCTTCAAAATTTGATTTTGTTGTGACTCCGCAGATTGAACTTTACGGAAAAACTTGTGGGATTTTCGGTTTGGGTTCAATCGGGCTTGCTTTTGCTAAGATGGCATTTGGTTTTGGAATGAAAGTGATTTCTTACAGTCATCACAAAAAAGTTGGTGCTGCTTATGATTTTATTGAGCAGGTTGATTTTGATACGCTTTTGAAAGAATCTGATGTTATTTCAATTCATGCTCCTTTTACTAGTGATACGGCTGATACTTTTAATAAATCTGCTTTTGATAAAATGAAGGATGGTGTGATTTTGATTAATACTGCACGCGGTGGACTTATTGTTGAAGAAGATTTGATGGCAGCGATTGAGAGCGGCAAAGTTTATGGTGCTGGACTTGATGTTCTGCGCGAAGAACCACCTCTTTGTGATAATCCACTTTTTCATTCTGACAAAACTGCGATTACGGGGCATATCGCATGGCTCACTAAGGAAAGTCGTTTGCGTGCTGTGGATATGGCTATCGATAATTTTGTGCATTATTTGAATGGTATTCCAACTAGCGTGATTAATTGATGATTGAATAGTGATAAGTTTTCAGTGGTTAGCGGCTCGTAGTAGGGGACGTGCGAATAAAAATTGCATTTGTGTGCGATTTGTCCGCCGAACCAGTACGAGCCGTTATTTTTTAACGCTAATACTAAAACTCGTAAAAACAAAGATTTGCCCTTGTCTTGTACTGCCAAATTTTACACCATCGCAAATTCAGTTTGTATGAGCTGCGAGTTTTCTAACACTTCGCCAAAATTGTGAGAATAAGGTCTGTCCCTGTTTTGCCTCGTAGTGGGTGCGTTCGAACAAAATTTGTGCTGGTATGATTGTAAAAATGGGGACACACCTTGCTTTTTTTTTGTTGCAATTAAAATAGGGACAGACCTTGTTTTTATTTGAACTCATAAACTCTTTATACTACAGATTTTTTCATCCATTTGCCGCTTTTTAGTCTTGTAATGTTTGAAATGCAACGCGCAAACCAGTCAATTGTCATTGCAATCCATACGCATAATACTCCTGGAATCGGGCTCCCAAGTTTACTATTCAGCCAAGTCAATAGATACGCAAATCCAATTCTGAACACCCACATTATGACTATGGAAACGCTCATCAGATATTTTACATCGCCAGATGCCCTCAAAACTGCAGGAAGCGTCCATGCGGCTGGCCACATCAAAACGCAGCATGCACTGTGATACCATATCAGCATTTTAGCAAGATAATTTCCTTCAGTAGTGAGATTGTACCAGCTTGCAATTGTAGGAGTAAGTAGCGCAATAAAAATATTTTCCACAAAAATCATTAGATACGCCCAGAACATTAATTTTTTGATATATTGTTTTGCAGATTTATAATCGCCAGCACCAACACATTGTCCAACAATTGTGGTCAGCGCAAGCCCAGTCGCCGAAGCTGGAATTGTCGCCAAAAGTTCGATTGTGCTTGCAGTTGCATTGGCGGCAATCGAAGCAGTTCCAAAACTTGCAATCAGCGATTGTGTAAAAAGTTTTCCAATCTGAAACATTGCATTGTCAATTCCACTTGGAATTCCAAGCGCAAGAATCTTTTTTTGAATCCCAAAATCAAAACCCAGTTTAAGATATTTATGAATATGTAAATCCAGTTTTTGATTTCGAAGTACCATAATTACGATAATCCCTGCAACAGCACGAGAAATAAGCGTTGCCCAGCCTACACCTGCAATTCCCATATTAAATCCATACACAAAGATTGCATTCCCAATGATATTAAGAATATTCATTATAGTGGAAACATACATCGAAAGCTTGGAATTTCCCATAGAACGGAAAAGAGCCGTAGCTCCGTAATAAACTGAAATGAACGGAAAAGAAAATGATGTAATATAAAAATAGATAACAGCATTTTCCATAACATCTTTTTCAACTTTTCCATAAATCAGTCCAAGAATCTGACGATTCAATAAAACACATAGCAGCGTGATGATAATGGCTGATGCAAAACAAATCAAAATCAATTGATTCGAAACTTTTACAGCCATATCCTTTTTTTTAGCTCCCAAAGCCTGCGCGGCAACAACAGCACCTCCCGTGGCAAGAGCCGTAAAAATATAAATCAAAAGTGTTGCAATCGTGTTAACGAGGGACACACCTGAAACTGCAGTTTCTCCGGCACCTGAAACCATAATCATATCCGCCATACCGACCGTAACAGCAAGAATTTGTTCAATAACAAGAGGAATTACAAGTTTTAAAAGAAATTTTCTGTCAAAAGTGATGTTTGAAATGGATTGTACATTTTGCATAAATAACCTCCAGTTATTAATAACAGACTAAATATCGAGTTTTTTTATTTTCATTTTTTGGGTGGCTTTTTGCTTCGCCAGCCCTTACAATCCTTGCCACGGTTTAAAATCGAACACTCAAGGTTCGAGTAAACAAAGCCTTCGCTGGAATGCCAGTACTTTGTAACACATTTTTTACGAGTTTTTAGCGGTAGCGTTAAAAAAACTCGAGGCTCGTGTAAACAAAATTTCCGTTGGTATGATAGTTCTCACCACGAGCCACAGCACGAGCAATATCACGAACCAAAACCAGGGACAGACCTCGTTTAATTAACCTCGTCTGTTTTAACCTAAATTCTGAATCAAAAACATAATGTCAATTTTTTCTAAATCACATTAATTTCTTCAGATTTTTACAAATCGACATAATATTGCTTTTTTACAAATAAAGTCAATTTTTTTTATAAAAATCATCATAGATTTGTAGAAAATACAAAAGTCAAAAATTAAGTTTTGTAAAGATTTTATAGTTTTTCTTTTTGCGTATAGATAAACTGCGAAACATAAAAATTATTCTGAGTTTTTGAGAGGTAAATTATGGATTACAAAATGCTTTTGAGAGAGTCAATCAAAAATCTTCCTGACAGTAAACGTGCGGCAAGACAGCCTGTCAGCAGTTACACGACACCTGATATTTACCGTCTGAATTATAATGAGAGTGCTTATGGTCCAAGTCCTTTGGCTTTGCAGGCTTTGAAGGAGGCTTCTGAACGCCCGAACATTTATCCTGACTGGTTTTCTGTTGAATTAAAGTCTGATTTTGCAAAACTGCACGGTCTTCCCGATATGATGCACGTTTCTGTAGCAACAGGTTCCAGTGCCATCATCAATATGCTTGGTGAAATATTTTTGAATTATGGTGATGAAGTCGTTCTTGGAGATCCAAGTTATGAAGCTTTCCGTGATACAGTAAATGTGAATGGCGGAATTCCTGTCATGGTTTCTCTCGATGATAGTATGACTTACAATCTTGAGGCAATGCTTCATGCTATAACTCCAAAAACCAAAATGCTTGTTGTCTGCAATCCAAATAATCCAACTGGAACTTTTGTGGATTCAAAAAAACTTGAAGAATTTATCAGAAAAGTGCCAGAACATGTAATTGTTGTTGTGGATGAAGCATATTTGGAATTTGTTTCAAAGCCAGAAACTTACAGTATGATTAAGTTGATTTCTGAAGGTTATGAAAAGCCTCTAATCGTTCTTAAGACTTTTTCGAAAGCTTACGGCATGGCAGGATTGCGAATTGGTGTTGCTGCAGCAAATCCTGAACTTATTTCTTTCCTTGGAAAATCTGGTTCTGCATGGAACATCAACTTTTTGGGACAAAGGATGGCTGATGCTGCTTTGAAAGATCAGGAATATATCAAAAAGATTTCAGCATTAAACCAAATTGAGCGTGATAAAGTTTCAGGTGAACTGGAAGCTTTGGGATGTAAAGTTTACAAATCACAGACAAACTTTATTCTATTCAAAGCTCCAAAACTTGAGAACACTGAAATTTCTGCAAAACTTGCTGAAGAAAAAATTCTGATAGGTTCTCCAATCGGAATGAATCGTGTGAGTTTAGGTACTTCACAAATGAATGATAAGTTTATCGAAGTCATGAAAAAAATATTAAAATGATTATTTTTTCCGACTGACTTCCCCAAAATCCCTATTGAGTCAGTCGTTTTTTTTGT
>CAMEET010000088.1 GCA_945915085.1 uncultured Treponema sp.
ATACCAAAAATCAAAAACAGAGAAATAATAATAGTTTTAGATTTATGTTCCCTTAGATTTTTTATAGCTAGATTAATAATAGCTTTCATATTTCTCCCGTAAAAACTTCGTGTTAGCGATTGCGCAGGATGCGCAAAATCCAAGTTTATGAAGTGCAACGCACGAAATAAACTTGAGTGATAAAAATTACACGGATGTAATTTTTATCACACCTCCCGTAATTTCAACATCAAATAACCAAGCTTCGCAGAAACCCAGTAAAATCAAAATTTTTAAATTTTGTAAACATCGGAACCAGTTTTATGCTCATCATTGATGATTTTTCCATCGAGAATATGAACAACATGGTCACACATATCAACAATTCTTGAATCATGAGTTGAGAAAATAAAAGTTGTCTGCAAATCTTCATCTTTGTTCAAAGATTTCATCAAACTCAAAATCTGCATAGAATTCTGAGAATCAAGATTGGCAGTAGGTTCATCAGCCAGAATAACAGGAGCTTTCGTAACAAGCGCACGTGCAATTGCAACCCTCTGACGCTGACCACCAGAAAGTTCCGTAGCTTTATGATTTTTCCAGTCAGTCAAACCAACTTTTTCAATCAAAAAATTAATCCATTCTTCTTTCTGAGATTTTGTAAAATCGTCAACAGGACTTTTGGAATTCTTATCTTTTGATTCAAGCAAAAGCGGAAATTCAATATTTTCATAAACATTCAAAACTGGAATCAAATTGAACGTCTGGAAAATAAAACCTATATGAGATCTGCGCAATCCCGTAATTCTTTTATCCAGTTTTGCAGGGAGGACAGTGCGCTTTTTCTTTTTCTTATCACCACCAGAAGATGACCAGCGGTTATTTTCCACTTCAGCATCAGAAAGATTTACACCTTCATAAACATCAGTTCCATCGATAACAATCGAACCAGCACTTGGAAGGTCAATCAAACCAATCATATTTAATATAGTAGATTTTCCAGAACCTGAAGGACCAGAAATCGCAGCAAATTCGCCTTTTTCAATTTCAAATGAAACACCTTTTACAGCTTCAACACTCTCTTTCCCCAAAGGATAACTTTTGTGCAGATCATTTAAACTTACAACAGCCATCACAAACTCCAAAAATAAAAATTCTGCCAACTATGGCAAATAGAATTAAAAATAATACCCCAAAGTTAATTTCTTAAATTCTATCAATTAATATAACACTTTAACAACAAAAAAGTGTACTAAAAAAAATTGCAAATCTGATTTTTTTTCATATTCAGATTTGAAACCAGATTTACCATCCCAAATAAAGAAGTTCAAATATTATAGCTAACGTACGTTATCCTTGTCAATAATGAAAATTTTCTGGAAAACTGAGGTCTGTCCCTTTTTTTATCAGCCTTTTTTGATGGGATTAAAATGGGGACAGACCTTGATTTATCATAATAAAATTGATTTTAATATCATTTTCTTCTATAATAAAGTCATGAAATTAACTTTCTTAGGAACAGGTACAAGTCAAGGGGTGCCAGTCATTGCGTGTGACTGCCCAGTGTGTAAATCAAATGATTCACGAAATAGACGTTACAGAAGTTCTGTCTACATTCAAACAAATGACAATAAATTCATTTTGGTAGATATAGGTCCGGAATTCCGGCTTCAGTGTCTGGAAAATAATGTGAAAAAAATAGATGCGGTTCTTCTCACTCACAGTCACGCTGACCATTTGCACGGAATAGATGATTTGCGCATTTTCAGCTGCTCTATGTTCCGCGAACCAAAAGATCCGCAAAGTCTGGAACGTTACAAAGCCCCTCCTCTACCAATATACACAAACAAAACATGTGCAGAAGATATTTCACATCGTTTCGGGTATTTTTTCATGCCTGTAAAAGAAGGCGGAGGATGTGCAAAAGTTCAAATCAACATTGCAGAAGATTCTTTTTTCATCGGTAAAACCCAAATCACACCAATTCCGATGATGCACGGACATCTGCCCACAACCGGCTGGCTTTTCACAGAAACAAATAATATGAAAAAATCGATTGCTTATCTCACAGACTGCAATTATATCAGCGATGAATCCATAAAATTAATTCACGATAATTGCGGTCACCTTGAACATCTGATTATCGACGGTCTGATGATAAAAGAACATTCCACCCACTTCAATTTTTTGCAGGCTCTTGAAGCAAGTTCAAAAATTCAGGCAGATCACATTTGGTTTACACATATTACACATAAAGAATCCCACGACCAGATTATAGAATACATAGAACAAAACGCACCTTCTTTCCCAGGATTGCAGACTGCAAAAAGTATTTTGCCCGCATTTGACCGTCAGATTATTGAATGTTAAAAAAAAATCCCCATAGTCTTAAGCTATGGGGTTCATCAGAAATAACGTAATTAATTAGTTCTGTGCAGTTTCTGCTGTTTTAGGAACTCTTACTTTTTTAGAAACAAAGCCGCTGCTCAAACAACTTGAACAAACTTTTATAGTTTTTACTGCTCCGTTAGGAAGAGTTGCTTTTACAGTATGAAGATTTGGTCTCCAAGTTCTGCGTGTATGGTTATAAGATTTACTTACTTTATTTCCAGACATAACGCCTTTTCCACAAACATCACACATTCTAGACATTTCTTTATCCTTCCTTATATAAACAATTTCCCACTCAAAAAATTACAATAGTTTTAAAAGTTTACACAAAGATTAAAAAAAAGTCAATGACAAAAATCGACAAAAAATCATTTTTTTCTGATTAACTGTTTATCAAAAAAGATTTTTTTGTTTATTTCAAATCCATTTTTAAGAACAACTGGGTTGTAAACGTTTATTTCAACTAAATAATATTCACTTTTTTTCAAATCACATATTATTTCAAAAGAAACTTTTCCTTCATCAAAGCTCATATTTTGTATTGTAAATCCAATCAGAATATTTTTTTTATCATAAAGCTTGACAGTAAGTAAATCTGAATTATTTTTTATTTCCTGTGCAATATTATTTTCCAGAGGAAAACTTATTTTGAAAGTTTTATTTTCCTCCGCTACCTGAATTTTACTGTTCTTCAAACTAATATCATTCTCTTCTTCTAAATAATTCTCAATTTTTTCCCATCCTGCATAGAGATTCAAAGATGATGAAAAATTTCCTGCTTCATAAAAGTTTACAGCTTTTTCTGTCAATTCTTTATCAAAAAACCAACCTGCAAACTCATAACCTGGCTTTATCATTTTTTCTTTATCAGGAAAAGATAAAGAATCAAAAGATGAATATTGAGTAATCAGATTTTCTCCTGTAAAAAATCCACCGTCAAAATCATACGAAATATTATACATATCAAAAAAATCACAAATTTCAATCACTTTCTCTGATTTTTGATTTTCTTCTATATAAATATATTCAAATTGATAGCACTTTTTCTTACCATCAATTGTGCTTCCATCTATTCTAAGCCAATAATCACCAGAAGCAATATCATTCAGAGAAAACTGAATTCCTTTAAAACCAGCATACTCGTTTTCACCATCAATAAAAATAAGATTACCGCCGTTTACTTTATCCATAGAATAAAGTTCAAATTTTTCATCTTTTTTTTGATACAAAGAATAATATGCATCAGATATCTTGTTGTTTGTCATAAAATATGCAGAAATATTCAACGATCCATTTTTTGAAACATTAGTTTCAAATGAAATAAGATTCATTTGAATTGTGTATTCAGACTGATTATCATCAACAATAATATCATCACATCCGTAGAAATTTCTGTTTCCAATTTGTGCAGAAACAGAAACCTTATACGAAGCTTTATTCAATTCCAGAATTTCAGCTTTGTAATCATCATAATTTTCAAAATCTTTAGAAATCAATTCATCTGAATTCAAATCAGCAATTTCAAGATGAATATTTCTGATATAACTGTCTGACATCTCTGGAAAAACAGTTCTGCTGCTTTGTTCTACAAATTTTGTTCCTGAAAAATTCACATAATATACACTTGAATAAACAATCTCATTCTTTCTTGCAAAAAGAACTATTGGATAAACATTCTTTTCATATCCGTTAAAATCAATCCTACATTTATCGATATTGGAAAGAAGATTTGTGCCCATGTACCATTCATAATCTTCATATGAATCTTTACAAGTTAAACTTAATTGGGTCCCATTTTTTTCAATCTCAAAATCAATATCATTCTGTTCAAAATTCAATTTTATAGAAACATTTACAACCTCATAAGTTTGAGTTTCATTTTCATCATCTTTTTTTTCTTCGCCTGCAACAATATCCTTTTTATCATTATCATCATTTTTTTCTATACTTGTTTCAGTTTCTTGTTCAAGTTCTCCTAAATTTTCTTCATTAGTTACATTTTTGCACGCAAAACACACAAAAAAAATACATAAAACTCCAATAAATAATTTTCTTTTCATAAGCACCTCCATAGCTTAAGATTTCAATAATTTTGAGTATTCAAACTCAAGAGAAAAAAATCTCTATTATTTAAATGTCCATACCTTTACAAAAAGAGGAAGTTAAAATAAAGAAAAACATAAAATTTATTGAAAATTTCTACTTTTCATAGATTGAAGTTCGTCTGAAACAGGCATCCAATTCAATAATTATCAGACAACCAGCGATTTCGCTTTATTTTGATTCATTTTCAATAAATCTCGAAGTAAATCATAAAAATCAAGGTATTATTCAAATGGCTGATATTGCGCCATTTGAATAAACTTCGAGTTTCTTGCAAAACTCTTTTATTTGACTGTCCGCTTGGCGCGGACAAATCATAAACTTTCGAAAGTTGATACTTTCTTCAAGTTTATGATTTTATGGAACATTTTTCCGTGAAAATTACGGAAGTAAATGAATAATTTAATTTTTTATAGCAGGAGGTGTGATAAAAATTACATCCGTGTAGTTTTTATCACTCAAGTTTATTGCGTGCGTTGCACTTCATAAACTTGGATTTTGCGCCTCCTGCACAATCGCTAACGCGAAGTTTTTATAGAAGGCTTTTATGAGCATAAATGGGGTAAACTTTCTTTTTAGTTGGATTTGCGGCGAAGATGAAGCAGAAAATGTAAATGAAAATATGACTTTTCTTGAGCAACATGCCCAAAAGGATAGTCTTGCCGCAAATCTTTTTCTTGGAGTGATTTTTAACGAAGGAATTGCAACAAACGATGACAGTCAGAATCATGTTGTTATTGCTCAAGACTGGAAAAAATCAAATTTTTATCTTGAAAAAGCTATTGAACTTGGAAGCCTGCGTGCATATCTTGTTCGTGGATTACATGCTTTTTTTCATTGTTATGTTTTCTATAACCGTGATGAAGAAGATGAATCTGAAATGATTATGAATCCGCCGGAAGCACAGGATTATCTTGACGGAGAAAAATATCTTCTTCAATTTATTTCTTCAAAAGATGATAAAACTTTGGACGAAGACAGAAATGCATTTGTTTACGAACATCTTAAAGCTTTTGCTTCGTGGCTTTCTGCCCTTTACGAATGTGAAAATCCTGTTTCGCCAATTATGAACCAAGAAAAATCTCTTGAATGGCAAAAAAAGATGGAAGAATTTAATGAATATGAATGATGAAACTTCTCCTGTTATCAAGGTTGATACGGATGACGAAAAATTGATTTTTAAAATCACAGTTGAAAATTCCAATGTGCCGGAAAAAGAATTTATTTTCTTTGACATTGCAAACGGAATATTTGAATCATGCAAAGGAAAAAAAACAGAAACTTTTTCCTTTGATAAATTAAAAGGACAGTTTAAGCTTTATTTGAAGGCATTAATGAGAGTGGATTATTTTGAAAAAATGTATATTACAAAAAATCTCAAAGAATATTGTTTTGAAAAATTTCTTTATCTTGTTCTGCTTTTTACAAATATTCCTTGTGAAAAACTTTTTAAGCATTATCAGCAGAAACCCGAAGTCTATTATTTTAAGGAATTTTTAAGACTTACAATGTTTCCGTTTGAACAAGTTGTTTGTACAATTTTTGCTCACAATGATTTTGAACTCAGATTTCCTGATTTTGAATGTGACCGAAAAGATTCTGATGTCTTAAAAAAAATCTTTCAGGAGATGAAAATTTCCGATACTCCAAAAAAAAAAAAAGTCTTTTTATTCAGCGGCCGACAAGACTTTTTACTTATTTAAATCTTAAAAACTGCGGTTTTACAGATATTGAACTTTATTACCATGTTCTTGAAAATATAGATGTTTGTAATTTTATCGATGCTGCTGATTTTTCATATTTGAAGGTATTTACACAATACTGCATAAAAGAACAGGGGGAACTTGCTACCATTAATATACTTATAAAACAAATTGATAATGGTTATGATATAATGCTTGGCATAGAAATGTTTGCCCGTTATTTTGATGACATCCATGAAGACTTAAAGAAAAAAATTTTGCAGGAAGGATTTACGTCTTTTAATTGCCTGATATTACAAAACTTGCACCAGCAGACTTAAAAATCCAGCGGTTAACTTGCTTGCTAATTTTTTAAGCATCAATTTAGGTCTGTCCCCTTTTTTTTACGACCTTGATTTAATTCATGTCTGTTCCTGTTTTATGCCTGTTTTAGTAAATTGGGATACGACCTTGTATAAAAAAGAGGTAAAAAGAGGGACAGACCTAATAAAAAAAGGGGACAGACCTTGTTTTGAGAGTTTTTAGTGTTGTGTAAAAAAAAACTCGTTGTTCGTGCGAACTGAATTCTCATTGGTGTGAAAACTTTCAGCACAAGCCAGTTCGCCAGTTGACTATATTCGGCGCAAGGTTTTAAACTGCACAGCGCACCGAGCGTGGAGCCACCGACTTGTCGGGTCTGAAAGACCGGAGCGACAGCGGAGTGGCGGAAGGCGACTGACTAACTAAATTCTGCTAAAAATTTGAAGAAAATCCTATGTCGAATACGAATGGAATTGTATTTTTTTGGAGAAAAGGCTGGCGCAATAAAAAGCCTGACTGCACGTATAATGTTGTTTTTGCACTTGATCTTGCGAGTCCTCCAAGGTTTGGTGTAACTGACCACGAAGCTTTTACAAAAACTGAATCCAGCCAGTAACATTCACCTTGAAAAATCTGTTTGACTGTACTGCCAAAAGTTGCATAATCTTCGAGATTTGAAAGTGTGCTCTTTTTTCCTGTAGCTAATGAAGCTCGGTATCCTGCAGAAATGGCAAAGTCATTCATGTAAACTGCCTGTAAAATTGGAATTGCCTTTTGTATTTCTGAAGCAAACAGTATCACTTCGAGTTTTGTGTCGAAAAATGATTTGCCGAAATCTGTGTAATTTGTTTTGCTTAAATAATCTGGCTCAATCGGAAAAAGTGAGAAGGCAAGTTTTGACGGAAAATTTGTTGTTTTTCCATAAACAGAACTGTAAGGCATCAAATGAGGAATATAAAGTTCTAAATCTTGTTTGATTTGGATTGCGTTGACATATTCGAGAGGAGACTGACTTAAATCGCTGTCATATCGGTATCCTATACCAAGTGTATAAGCAGCACCTGTTTTCTGGTATCGTCCAGATCCCGCTTTTCTAATGGAAGAAAATGTTGCAGAAAAAGCGTCTGAAAGGGAATAAAATTTTTTATTTGCAGAATATACTAATCTGTAGATTTTTTGTGTTTCGGAATCTAAATAATCTTGAAGATTATTCTGCCGTCCTATTTTTGCTCCTGTTTGATTTGCGAACGCCAATGAACTGTTGTTTCCAATATCAAAATTTATCTGAAAAGTAAGCAAAGCAGAACTGTTTTTCCAGCCAGTACTATCAAATTCGGTTTTTATGTCCCAATTCATCTGTAAAAGTTTTGAAATTGTGGATTCCTGTCCGATTAGCTCTATTCCAAAACTATTGTTAAGAATATCCCAACCCAATGTTGATGTGTACAAACTTGTAGAACCGTCTGTCCATGGATTTGCTGTTATAAATGTAAGCCCTGCAATATATCCTGATATTTCTGTTAAACCTGCATTGCATCCAAAATTCTCGGGAACAAAACTTGTAAATGGAATAAAAATTCCCTGCAAATAATATTTTATCGGATTGAACTTTTTTTCAAGAAAATTTTGTGTGGGATGGTCATTGTCTTTTTGCGATGCAAATGTCATATTATTTTGCTGATTTTCAAAATCTTTCTTTTCAAGCTGAAGAATGTTTTTATCATCTGCATGATTTAGTGACAGAACTGCATCATTTTTGCAATATAATTGTGTTGTTCCAGTTGCTTCGAAATAGTCTTTAATTGAAGGAATTTTCATTATTCTAGAAAACTGATAGAACTGTCCTATAAAAACTGTTTCTTTGCCAAAGGAAACTGGATTGAAAATACCACCAGATATGTCTTCAAAAGTACCACTAAATGCAAATCTTTTTTCATTTGGCTTGAACTGTCCCAAACGAGGCATTGTTCCTGGAGAAGTCCAGCTAAAATAAAACGCATTTTCTTTTTGATTATAAGAAAGTGAGCGGATTTTCATTTTTTCTTCAGGCAACGGATATTGTGCAAATTCGTTTTTTGTGAATGAATATGTCACTATCGAATAATCCAGCCTGTTTTTTTGGATAAACGCAAATTCTCCATCTTTAGTCTGAATAAAATCTGAAATACTCACATTCAATGGTAATTCTATTTGTGTAAAAAAATCTGTGCTTTTGATTTCATCTAATGAATTAAATGCTATTTCTTCTATATAAATAGAATTCACAGGCGAAGTATATTTTGCAGAAACAAGAAAATATTTATCTTGATTTTGTATAATCGCACTTTCTTTGATACTTTTTGTTTTTACTGTAAAAAATTTTTTCTTTTTAATATCATAGATTTTTGTCCGTGCTCTTTCACCATTTGAATTTTCAGATAAATATGACACTGTTATAAATCTGCCATCGTCGGACAAACTGATTTGCTGGGCATTTTTCATTTGAAAAAGCATTTCAGGTTTTATAATGTCATTTTTTTCTAATTCTGATTTATTGCCTTCTGTATTTCCCTCCAGTTTTTCATATTGTTTCTGCTGATTTTCATGCAAATTGTTCTGGAGTTTATTTTCCTCATTTTGTAAAGCAGGTTTCGGAACATAAAAAACTCGTCCGCCATAATTATCAAGCCAGGCTATTGCATTTTGAGAT
>CAMEET010000089.1 GCA_945915085.1 uncultured Treponema sp.
GAAAAAGCAATGAAATCTCAATCATCTGATTGACATTTCATAGCAGGTCTTTTATTAACTTTCGAAAGTTTATGATTTGTCCGCACCAAGCGGACAGTCAAATAAAGAGTTTCGCAGGAAACTCCAAGTTTATTCAAAAGGCGCAACTTCAGCCATTTGATTAATCACTTGACATAAAAAACGGTCGTTAGCTATAATTCAAAAGGGGACAGACCTCAGTTTTAACCAAACAACTGTCCTAAACGTATGCCCAAGTTGACTTATAAAAAAAGTTGTATGCAGATATTCAGCAAAACTCAAGGATACACCTAAGTTATCAAAGGGGGGATTCAAAAAGGGAACAGACCTCAATTTTCTAGACGTAAACAAGGAGAACGCAGCGATGATTGAAATCAGATATATGCAAATGGAAGATAAGAATTTTTGGTACAGTTTGGATAAGCATTTACCTGAAAATGAATTTATGAATAAAGTTCGTGATAAGAGGGGGTATATTTTATTAGAAGACGATAAACCGATTGGACTTTTACGATATAATCTTTTTTGGGATAATACTCCGTTTTGCACAATGCTTTTTATTGATTGGGATTATCAAGGTAAAGGTTACGGCAAAAAACTTATGGAACATTGGGAGAAAGATATGAAGTCTCAAGGGTATGGTATGTTGCTGACATCTACTCAAGTTGATGAAGACGCTCAGCATTTCTATAGAAAACTTGGTTTTAAGGATTGCGGTGGATTTGTTATTGATATCCCTGATTATGAACAGCCAATGGAAATGTTCTTGATAAAACGCATTTGATTTTATCAAGGTCTGTCCCCGATTTTAATGTGCTTCTTGCTGTAAAACAAGGTCTGTCCCTGATTTTATGAAGGATGTAATCTGAATTTTAACGATTGCCTAATAGGAACAGAGATTTCAGAAAAATCAAGCTTTGAGTATCAAAATGGAGAAAAAATGAAATTTGTGACATTTGGAAAAGAACATTTGGAGGAAGCGAAAAGAATTGCATGGGAAAATTATCTTGAGGAAAGAGTTTTTGTTCCTGCTCTTCCAGAAGATATCAAACTTTGGGATTTGAATTATTTTGCAAAAAACGGATTGGGAGTGGCAGCCTTGAATCAGGGAAAACTGGCAGGATTTTTGTGTTGGTTTTATCCCTGGTCAGGAGCTTTTGATACAAAAAATTCTCTTGGCACTTTTTCTCCATTGCATGCAAATGGTGCAATCAAAAAAAATCGATACAGAATCTATCAGGATGTGTATGAAGAAGTTTCCAAACGACTTGCTAATCAAAATGTACAAATTCTTGGATTAAGTCTTTATGCTCATGATGAACAAAGCAAGTCTGCTCTTTTCGAATATGGATTTGGCATGCGCTGTAAAGACTGTATCCTTAGAATTGAAAATCCAGATTTTGCACATATTAAGAACAAAGATTTAATATTTGAAGAATTACCGCTAAATGAGTTTCCGACTGTCAGAGAATTTAGAAAAGAACTGAATGAACATTTAAAAGAAGCACCTTGTTTTATGCAGTCAGATGATAATGATTTTAATCAGTGGATTACAAAAGTTGAAAAAGGCGACAGAAGAACATTCGTTGCAAAAAAGGAGGGACAGACGATTGCCTATTTAGATGTTGCTGAAGAAGCTGAAACATTTGTCACTTGTCATCCAAAAATGCGTAATCTAAAAGGGGCTTACTGTAAACCAGAATTTCGTGGAATGAAAATTATTGATGATTTGCTTCTGTATGTGCTTGCAACTTTAAAATCAGAAAGATTTGAATATCTTGGAGTAGATTTTGAATCTTATAATCCCACAGCAAACAGATTTTGGGGAAAACATTTTGCAGAGTACACAAACAGCGTCACCCGAAAAATTGAATTGTGGAGCAAGGGGAAATAAATAGACGTGACTATGTCTGCACCCTGTTTTATGTGCTTAATTTTCATCTATAAATCCAGTCAAGTGCATTTTTGCGGATTATTCCGTCGTAGTCGCCGTCCGGATCATCATCCAGCGTTAAAATGATTTTTGGATAATTATCTTTTACTGCTTTCAACGGTTTAAGTTCGCGTGCCAAAGTATTTTCGTCCCGAACCGAAGCTGAAACTTGAATATAAGTATTACCCTGTTCATTTTGAGCAACAAAATCGATTTCCATATCATCAATTTTTCCTACATAAACTTTGTATCCGCGTCGCAGAAGTTCCAGATATACGATATTTTCAAGAATGTGGCCTGCATCCATTGCCTTTTTTCCAAGCATGAAATTTCTTAGTCCAATATCTGAAACATAGTATTTTTCAAGACTTTTAAGATATTCTTTTCCTTTGATGTTGTATCGCGAAGCTTTATAAATGATAAAACTTTCTTCCAGCGAGGTGATATATTTTTCAATAGTTTTTGAATCTGATTTTCTGCCATTTGAAATAAGCGTATCTGCAATCTTTTTTGATGAAAGTTCAAGACCTATATTATCAAAAAGAAACTGAGTTACGCTTTTTAACACTTGTGTATCAGAAATTTTTTTTCTGTCTATTATGTCCTTCACAAGTATAGTGTTGTAGATTCCTTCAAGATATGAATTGATTTCGTTTGGTGTTTGCAAAAGATCAAGGACATACGGAAAAGAGCTTGTCTGTATATACTGCCTGTAGGCCTGTGAAAGATTGTTTTCCTGTTTTGTTGCCAGAACAAATTCTTTGAATGAAAGGGGAAGCATTTTTATTTCGACATAGCGTCCGCTTATGAGAGTTGCAATTTCACTGGAAAGCAAAGATGAATTTGAACCAGTCATATAGATGTCAACATTTTTTTTTATGTAAAGACTATCGACGATTTCAGGAAAATTTTCTACACGCTGAATTTCATCCAGAAAAATATAATTCATGTCAGAAGAAAGCCGCTGCTTTATGTAGGAATAAAGTTCGTCAGGATTCAACAGATGCTTGTTGTCATAATCTTCAAAGTTTAGGAAAATAATCTGATTTTTACGGACACCAGATTTTAAAAGTTCATCACGAAACATTTCAAGAACTGTAGATTTACCGCATCGTCTTATGCCCGTAACAATTTTTATGAGTTTTTTATGCTTTAAGTTACGCAATCGTTCCAAATATTCTTTGCGAACAATTGTTTCTATCGTCTGAAAATCTTCCATAATGATATTCTAATCCAAAAATAATGGAAAATCAAGAAGAATTTGGAATGTAATCCGAAAACTATCGTTATTAATGAAGTTTTTGGATTATATAGAGAATGACGAGCTGATTAAAGTGTGAAGGTTTGTCCCCGTAACGTGTAAAATGAACAAACGGTGGTGTTTGAGTTTCAGCACGTGCCAGGGACAGACCTTGATTTTACAAGTTTTAGCGAAGTGTTAAAAAAACTTGGGGCACGTGCAAACAAAACCGATGGTGGTGTTTGAGTTTTCAGCACGTGCCACTGCCAGTTTGACTATTTTCGGCGCAGGGTTTGAAACTGCACAGCGCACCGAGCGTGGAGCCACCGCCTTGGGCGGGTCTGAAAGACCGAAGCGATAGCGGAGTGGCGGAAGGCGACTTACAAACTGAATTCTGCTAAAATAATTAAAAAATTTATCATTAAAAACAGGGACAGACCTCAGTTTTTCTTCAAAAATATCAAAAATAACAAAAATCACTTGATAAAAATCACTTCAAACGTTATAGTTAAAATTATCAAATCACTTAATATTTTAGGAGGTCTTTGGATGATTGTAAGTTTTTTCTCGTTAATTAATAAGGCCTCCGTATCATTTTAATTTTTCAATCGTTTTACATTGATACGGATTCTCTTTGGGACAGTTAGAATAATTGTCATTTACTAGCATTATGTTCATTTAACAGAACAAAGGAATCAAAAAATTGAACTCAAATAACACTGAGGACACACTGACAGCGCAGGTTACAAGTGTCCACAAAAATAAATTTATTCTAGCAGATAATAAAAACGAAATCACTGGGATCCTCAAAGGCTCTTATTTTCAGCACAATGATGAACCTCCAGTAGTTGGTGATTATGTTACATACCGTCCTAATCCTTATGGCGATTCGATGATTGATGCTTTTTTGACACGGAAAACGGTTTTTCTTAGACCGGACAGAGGCGGACACGGAGAAGGATATGTAAAAAATCTAAAAACTGAAGCGTTGGTTTCAAATTTTGATTATGTTTTTATCATCTCTTCATTGAATCAGAATTTCAATGAGAACAGGATTGCAAGATATATTGCCATCACTAATGATTCTGGCGCAAAACCTGTGGTAATACTTACAAAAGCTGATCTTTGCGATTCTATGGAAGTTGAACTGAAAGTGCAGATTATTCATGCCTTGAGTGATACGGCGGAAGTTTATGCTGTAAGTTCAATAACAGGAGAAGGAATTGATGCTCTTGGAAAGTTTCTGACTTGCGGCACTACAATTGCACTGATCGGTTCATCGGGAGTAGGAAAATCAACCCTTTTGAATGCGATTTCAGGACAGAATCTGATGAAAACTAGTGAAATCAGGGAAGAGGATGGAAAAGGACGTCACACAACTACACACAGGGAACTTTTTACTTTGCCGTGCGGTGCTAAAATTATTGATACACCGGGATTGAGGGAAATTGGTTTGAATGATGTAGAAGACGGAATTGATGAAACTTTTTCTGATATTACACAGCTTTTTAATCAGTGCAAATTTCGAAACTGCAGTCATACTGTGGAACCCGGCTGTGCTGTTCTGAAAGCTCTGGAAGACGGTAATCTTGATGAAGAAAGGTGGAATCTTTACAAAGGACTTCAGGAAGAAAACACGTGGGGCAAAGAAAAGATGATAGCCATCGCAAAATCCAACAAAAACCTGATGAAATTCAATCCGAAACATCAGCGATAGTTGCGAAGTCATATAATTTATGGGCACACCTTGATGATGCAGTAAAGTGGGGACAAACCTCGCGGAGATAATCAAGGTCTATCCCTGACTTGGTTGCACCCATTTTTTTTGACAAAAAAAACGTTCCTTAAAATTGCACACCGCAGAAAGTTTCAACTTTCGAGGATTGCAATATCGTTCGCGTCAACGCGAACAGTCCAATAAAAGAGTTTCTTTAGAAACTCTAAGTTAAATCAAATGGCGCAATTTCAGCCATTTGATTTAAACGTTCGTTAGCTATAATAAATCATAATAAAATAACCTTGCAAGGCAGCTGAATTTGTTCAAAAAAGATGTGAATAACAAAAATAAAAAAGAATGCCATTAGTCAGAATTGAGATGAAATTTCTCATACTTGGGATGAAAAAAAAGCGGTTGTTTCAAAAAAAGCGAGTGATGTTTTACGGAATAAAACAGGAATCTGCTGGACAAAATCATGTCTTTTGGCGGCTCTTCTTCGTGCAAATGGAATTCCGTCAGGAATAAGTTATCAAAAACTTACAAGAGCCGATGATGATAGTGAAGGATTTATTATCCACGCGCTCAACACAGTTTACATAAAAGAAATGAACAAATGGATTCGTCTTGATGCGCGAGGCAACAATAAGAATGTTCACGCGTGTTTTAATTTAAATCAAGAAATTCTTGCATTCAAAGTGCGCCCTGAATTTGGAGAAATAGATTACAAGGATAATCATGATGATTTAGACAGACGATTATGTGATATACTGGATGGGTGCAATGATATTTTGCAGATACACACAGATTTTGAGATGTAATTGAAAAAAGCGAATGTGATGAAAATATTTCACATTGATTTTGTGAGGTGATAAAAAAATGATAAATTTTGCGAATAATTTAATTGTTGATTTTGAAAAAGATTCTGACAGGAGAATTTCTGGAATCTGCAGGGCTATAACAGATTTAATCTTGATTGTAATACTGCTGAACGTTTTTCATGTTTTTAAAATTTCTTCAGCGTTATATCCGACATTAATAGTGGCAGCCGTCATATTGATGACCCCGACATTATTTTTTGAAATTTTAAAAAAGCGTTCCAAAAAAATCAGATACATGGTTCTGACACTTCTTGTGATGATGTCAGGACTTATGTATTCAATTCTTTCGTATCATGTAATAATTATGCTTATTCTGCCAGTAGTAGTTTCATGTCTGTATTGTGAGCGTGCAAATGTTATCTATACGACAGTATTGAGTGTTCCAGTTATGATAATAAGTCATCTGATTGCATATTCCCTAAAAATTGTGCCAGATGAACCGCTTGTTACTTTGCAAGGAGTATTAATATATGGAATCTTACCTCGTGTGATTGAATTAATTGCAATATCATTAATCTGTATTGGCATTACAGGAAAGCTCCAAAGGTTGATTACTGCGCTTGTCAAAAAAAATAATGAACTGTACGAAGAACAACAAATAATTGTTAGTTCACTTTCTGAATTAGTTGAAACACAAAGTCATGAAACAGGACAGCATGTAAAACGAGTTGTAGCATACACAGAGATTTTGTGCCGAGCAATGGGATTATCCGAAGAAGAAACATGGAAAATTAGTGTTGAAAGTATGATGCATGATGTAGGAAAAATTTGTGTGCCGCGAGAAATTTTGCATAAACCGGGAAAACTTACAGAAGAAGAATTTTCTGAAATCAAAAAGCATGTTGATTATGGATACAAACTTTTGGAAAATTCACCTGGGGAAATAATGCGTCTTGCAGCAAATATTGCATGGCAGCATCACGAACGATATGACGGTAATGGATATCAAAACGAACTAGCAGGAGAGAACATCAATATTTATGCAAGAGCAGTGGCAGTAGCAGATGTTTTCGATGCTCTTGTCAGTAAACGCTGCTATAAAAAATCGTGGACACCAACTCAAGCAAGAGAAGAAATTCTGAATCAGTCAGGTCGGCAGTTTGATCCGCATATCACAAAACTGTTTGACGAACATTTTGACGAATTCCTAAAAGTGATGGATGATTATCCAGACGCTTCTTAAGAATTTTAAGAATTTAAGTCTGAGAAAGTGATGCAAAATAAGATCTGTCCCTCAAACTGTGTCCCTCAAGATGCCTCAGCCGCTTATAGTAAAAGGGATGAAGTGATAAAAATACAGTGAAAAAAAATGAAAAGTTCAATCAAAAAGTTAAATCGAAAAGGTAGAGTAGAATGGAAATAATTGATTATTTTGAAACAGATGACAAAGATTACTGGCTTTCCGAAATCAAAAAAAGCGATTGGAGAGCAGGAAAATTTTTACATGAGTTACTAACAGAAAATAAACTAAAAGATTTGTGCGGAAAATCAACAAAAGTACTGATGCTCACCGAAAATAAAAAATTAGTTTCATTTTGCACATATGCAGAGCAGGACGACATAAGAGAACCATCATTGACACCGTGGGTCGGCTTTGTTTATACATTTCCAGAATTTCGAGGAAAACGCTGCATGGGCAAATTACTAGATTATGCACATACACTTGCCAAAAAAGAAGGACGCTCCCACATCTACATTTCAACAGGAGAAAACGGCCTTTATGAAAAATACGGATACATTTTTTGGAAAATCATGAAAGATGCCGACGGACACGATAGCCGGGTATATAAAATAGAAGTATAAAAATGATTTCAGCAAAATTCAGTTAGTCAGTCGCCTTTCACAGCTCGCTAACGCTCGGTCCTGGCTCATGCTGGAATTTTACCCACCCACGAAAATTTGGTTGCACAACCCCAGAGTTTTGGCAAATTTAGTTTAAAAGAGGGACAGACCTTGAAACATGAAAAAAAATCTCATCAAGGTCTGTCCCTCCTTATCATGCCAAAACTCGTAAAAATTTTGTTACATATGAGCCAGTGACTCGACTACGTCGCCTGTTCAAGCCTCGGTACGCTGTGCAGTTTAAAACCCTGCATAATAGTCAGTCAACTGGCGAACTGGCAAATGTTAAAAATTTACACACCAACAATAACTTTGTTCACACGAACCGCGAGTTTTATTAACGCTTCGCTAAAAACTCGCAAAAACAAGGTCTGTCCCTAGTTCGTGGGGTTTCAACAGTAGAAATTTTGTATTGGTCTTAAACTTTGTCAGCGTCGTCTTGATTTGAAATCTACAACAGTAGAAATTTTGTATTAGTCTTAAACCACGATATAACATTGAATATACACTATATCTACAACAGTAGAAATTTAATATTAGTCTTAAACACTTTCTTTTTATCTTATAATTCATATCTACAACAGTAGAAATTTAATATTAGTCTTAACGTGGATAACCGACAAAACAGGTTATAATCTACAACAGTAGAAATTTAATATTAGTCTTAACTCAGATTAAACGGAAACGGATATGTATCTACAACAGTAGAAATTTAATATTAGTCTTAACAACTTGACGGTCTTATTATGGCAACTAATCTACAACAGTAGAAATTTAATATTAGTCTTAACCATATATTCCAGGATTTCTTTGCAAAAATCTACAACAGTAGAAATTTAATATTAGTCTTAACTGCTATGGGTGCATACCCGAAGTTGAATCTACAACAGTAGAAATTTAATATTAGTCTTAACTTATTTAGGCATTGCAACAGGAACAGGATCTACAACAGTAGAAATTTAATATTAGTCTTAACAACTTAAAAAGCCTATGGACCACCTGAAATCTACAACAGTAGAAATTTAATATTAGTCTTAACCAGTTTTTTATTAGTGCAAGTGATGAATCTACAACAGTAGAAATTTAATATTAGTCTTAACCCTAACCTTTGTACTACAGTACGGTTTATTGCTATATTTTGCATTTGTTACGTCAAAATATGGTGTTTTAAGACTTTTCATGGCAATTTTCTCCAGTAAGACTGGGGGTTTGCAATTTTCAGGTTATCACAAAAACATCGGTTTCTTCGTTTTTTGCGTATCCGTAGCATGTTTTTTTGCAAGTTGCCGACAGATTGAAAATTATCACAGAATCTTCTTCTGTAAAAGCCTTCATGTAAACGTTTTGAATTTCATTTTCGATATTGGAAAGCACGGCTTCGCTGTTGTGAATTTCAAAAACTGAATACTGAAGGCGGAATCCGAACTTGCTTAAAAACTTTGCAAATTTTGTCCTTACCTTATCATTACTTATATCATAACTGACCAAAATCATCAAGATTCCTCCT
>CAMEET010000090.1 GCA_945915085.1 uncultured Treponema sp.
TCAGTATTTTTTAGCGGCATAGGATAATATTCATTTGACATATATCCGTTTTCATAATAAACACTTTGAATGGCTGCCAAATCTTCTTGAAATTTTGTTTCGTTATAAACTGAACCAGTTTTTAATTTCTGCTGTTTTAAAATTTCTTTTTCCGAGAATACTTCATTTCCCTTTATTGTAAGCCCCGCAAAAATATACTGTGCACCTTCCTGAATGATAAAATTAATAGAGAGTTCGTTGCGCTGTTTTTCTTCATTGAATGCAGAATCAATTGTTACATCAAGAATTTGAACATCAGCATAACCTCGTTCGCGATAGTATGTAATAATTCTCTGTTTATCCTGTTCAAGCGTTGAAGGCTGATATGCACCATCTTTTAAAAGACCAACTTCTTTTAAGTCAAGTTTCTTTTTTAAAGCTTTATCTGAAACAATAGTATTTCCTGTAAACTTAATTTCTTTGATTATTGTGTTTGAACCTTCATTAATATTAAAAATGATTTCAACACCGTTATCTTTTTGAACAACTGAATGAGAAACACTAGATGCTGTATACCCCTTTGAAAGGTAATAATTTCTGATAATTCTTTCATCAAGCAAAACTCTAGACTCAACAAAAACATCACTCGCTTTTATCTTAATCTGCTCACGAAGTTCACCATTTCTGATTTTTTTATTTCCTGTAAAATTTACAGCCTTTATAACAGGACGTTCAGTTACTTCAAAAACAAGCAATACATCATCATTTTTATCAGAATTATGCTTTGCGTAAGGATTAATATCTTCAAAATAATCCAAAGCATAAAGCCTGTCAAGAATTTCATTAAAAACTGAATCTGTAAAAGGTTCATCAATATATGAACTGATAATTCCAGTCAAATCTGATTTTTTTACATTTTTTAATCCTGAAAATTCAATTTTGGCAATCGGCTGATTCCAATACCATTCGCTTTCCTGTGAAAATGCAGTAAATGCAGAAACAAAAAAAACTAAAACAAGTGCAAGCATTTTACGATGCATCACACACCTCCCAAGTAATCAGTCACTTAACAAGTGATAATAATAAAATGGAAAATACTAAAAAGTCAATTTCCAAGTTAAAGTCAATGAAGCAGACGGTTCAAATTTTCCGTTTATCATTGCGTTTATATCTGGAGCCATATTGATTCGAATATTAGGTCCTGAAAACAAAAATTCAGTTCCAGAATTTATTTTTACAGGAACATTTGAAAGTGGTCCTTCTAATTCAATTCCAAATTCCGGCTGAAATATTGGTTGTCCGACCGAAATAATATCGCTTGCACCAGCATTGTCAAAAGACACGTGTAACATTGCATCAATATATAAAGAACTTCCTAAATATCTACCTATATAAACAGTTGAATTATCCAAAAAGTTACCAATAGAAAGATTATTTTTTGATAAATCTCTAATTCCCAGCGTATTCTGCAGAATATTTGTCCTTATTGAAAATATATCAAAATTTAACAAATCACGCAACTTGTTTTCCATAGAACGCATAACTGTTGACTGTAATGCATACTCAGAAGCAGCAAATAATAAATCTGTAGCGTTGCTTGAATCTGCAACAACAATCTGCCCCAACATAGTCAATATATCATTTTCAGATTTTGCCGGTTCAGAAGAAAATCTTGGTTCCATTTTATCAAGATACTGATTTTCTACAGACATTATGATTTTTACAGTCTGCCCCTTATAATCTTTTTCCCGAGTTTCTGCACGTAAAGTAACAATTGGATTAGAAAGTTCTTCAGGATTAAATTTAATTGCTCCCGATTTTATATAAAAATTGCGATTTAGATATGAAACATCTCCAGAACGTACTTTTAATTCGCCGTTTACAGAAAGTTCATCATCATTAGGATTATAAACTACGGAAAAACTTGTATTTGGAACAAAAATACATCGCAGAATCGGATCAAAACTTATTGAAGCGTGAGTTCCAAGTTTTATATCAAGATTTGTCTGCACCTGAATAGATTCAGAAAGTTCCATCAATTCATCAAGTTGATTTTGTGGAATACTGGAAAACGATGCAACTGAAGAACTCAACTCAACATTTTCTCCAAATATCGTTCCTGAAATATCAAAAATGTTTTCTTCCAAAGATAGTTTTAAATCTGTTGAAACATTTCCCTGAAGCACAAATATTGGAGTTGAAAGTTTTACAGGGAATAATTCCTGATTTTGAGTTTTTACAGAACCTTCAATTCTATCTATCATCCATTTATTCAGCATAAAATCAAATTCTACTTCTACTTTCTTGTTATTTTTATTTTTTAAAACTGTTTTTTCAAACTCAATTTCATTTTGATTAAAATTCAAAACTAATTCATCTGATGTCAGTTTATGATTTGTGATAAAAGGAAGATTAAACGCTGGATGCGGAATTCTCACTGAACCAGAAAAATCAGGATTATCAAGAGAATTACTTATCATAATTTCCCCGTTTAAAATTCCTTTTTCTACAAACAATAAATCATCAAAATTCATATATGATAAAAGTTTTGCCAAATCTATATTAATATCATAAAGACTTAAACTTGTATTATTTGCGGAAGTTATTCCTCCAAGTCCGAAAGAAATAAAACTGCCATTATCTACTGTCAAATCCAGAAGCTCATTTTTGATATCAAAAAATCCATTAATTCCTGCATTTTGTGATGATGAAATCAGAAAACTTTTATCGGAATATGCAAACGACAAAGATAAAGGAAATTTCTTTTTAAGCAAAGAACCTGAAAATTCTGGAGCTTCAAGACTCACAAAAAAACTATCTGGAAGTCTTGAATTCTGAGGAACAATTGCATTTGAAAGTTTTAGTTTTAATGGTGATTCCAAAGTTTTTCCACTAGCTTTTACAAGAAGTTTTCCTTCTGCGTCCAAAGCTAAATCTTTCAAACCACATTTTGCCTGAATATCAGAAATATTCAGAACATCATAATTAATTGAAAAATCATTAACAGATAAAACCTCATCTTCCAAAATTGCATTTCCCTGCACTTTCAAAAATGAATTGGCAATTAATATAGAAGAATCTGAAACATTTAATGAAATGTATGGATTTTCCAAAATTCCTGATGCATAAAAAGCAGCCGAAATTTTATTATTTTCATTTTGTAAAAATCCAAATCGATTTAATCCAAAAGAATTCAATTCAAGCTGCAAATTTAAATAAAGATTTTTCAAAATATTATCTTTTGTAAGTTTTATTTGTTCTGGATTAGAAATGACGCCATCAAAAAATATATTTTCTTGAGAAACTGGATTTTTTACGTTTATTCTTGCACCAAGTGAATCAAAAATTGAATTATTAATGTTTATTGTGACATCAGCATCTCCTTGGAGAGATGAATATAAATCGCTGTATGCAATAGAATCAAACTGTGCACCATATTTTGTGATATTGCCTGAAAGTGTAATTTTTGGACTCGTTGAATAGTTAACATCTGGAATTTCAGCTTCAAACTGATGCAGTCTGATTTCAGGTCCATTCAATGAATCATAGAAAAACTCGGTATTTGTAGAAAAGACCGTAGTGTTTTTTAATAAATCAATTGGAAGATTATTAAAATTTAAAAGTCCGCTTATTTTATCTTTTTCAAAGCGCACTTCAACTTGAGTATCATAATCACCGGATAAAGTCACAATTCCAGGCATTATAGAACCTGAAAAATGATAAGGAATGGAAGATGATGTTAAATCAAGCGTAAAAAACATATCTGAAAAATCTTCGTTTCTGTCAAAACTGCCCGAAGCATCGAAAGCAACTTTTCCATAAACAACAGAAAGATTATTCATTTGAAAGCTCTGTTCATTTCCATTTACACTAAGCATGATTACCTGATTGTCTTTCTGCGTATTTGCAAGAAGAATGTAAGGCACATTGTAAGAAAGTGTTTTAAAATCTGACGAAACGTACAAATCACCAGAAACTACAAAAGGAGATACATTTTTTTTAATCGATTTAAAATTAAAACTTTTATTCTGAGGAGCAAACTGCTGCACAAATCCCACAAGCGTATCAAGATAAATAGTATTAAATAAAACGCTCGTTTGAATGTAATTTGATTTTAAAAGATAACTTCCGTCTATTTGAATAAGTCCCGGTTCAGAATCATCACTATGAGAATAATCTGAAGCTTCAAATCTAAAATCAAACGAATCTTTTCCAGGTAATAATGAAAGTGAAAGTGCTGTTAAAGCCTGACTGTTTACAAAAATTTGGGGTGAAAATGCCATAAAACCTTTTTCAAGAGCATCAAAATAAATTTCTGTAGAAATCACGTTTCCATTATTCATTTTGAAATATGGCAGATCAAACATTCCTGAAAGCTGCATATTTTCATAAGAATATTTCAACTTTGCATTTGCGCTACAATTTTCTCCATTTAAATACAATTTTGTTACTTCAAGTTCCTTTTGATTTCCATAAACACTAAAACCTGCATTAAGTCCACCAGGAAAAACATTATTTGGGACAAAAATATTTGAATCGCTCAAAAATCTCAAAGTTTTGTTAGATAAATCACAATTCACAATTGTATCTGTATCGAAACTGACGTTTTTAAACTTACTGATTTTCTTTTGATTTGAATTCGCAAGTATTATTTCAAAAGGTTTCAATTTTTCTGTTTTAAGCTGAGCATTTATAACATTATTCTGTAAATCATATTTTACACCCACAGAAACAGGATTAATTACCTGAATCGTGTGAACATCAATCTTTTTATTTTCTAAAATCGCCTGAAAATTCAATTTTCCTATTTTATAAATTCCATTTGTCAGGTTTGAAATTCTTATGACAAAATGCGATTCATCAATTTGACGCGAAAAATCTCCATTAACATTTAAGTGACAGGAAATTTTTTGATTTAACATCTGTATAGAACTGTTCATTTTTGCTTCAACTTCAGAATCAATCTGCAGTTCTATTATATTTTTTTTGGGATTATTATCAATATTGATTTTTTTTACATTTAATATTGCCGAAATATTATTCTGTTCATAATTTATTCTGATATTTTTGAGTTTTACATTTCCCGGAATATATTTTTCTATCTGCAGCTGAAGTGCTTCATTTTCTGTTTTACTGTTTTTTTGAATTTTCTGGATAAACTGCACAAGCCTTGAAACTTCAATGTTCACACCATCAATTAAAACATAAGAAATTCCATTTTGCAGATTTTTTTTAAGCAGTTCTGAAATTTTTATGCCGGCTTTCACATTTTCTATTGATAAAAGATTTCCGTTATCAGATGAAATTTCAATCTGCCTGATATAAACGTTTTTCAGAAGTGAAGGCGACATTGATTTATATGAAATTTTCAATCCTGTTTCTTTTTGAATATCTTCAAAAACTTTTGAAATGCCGTTGTTTATGAGCGAAATAAAATGATTTCCCACAGGAATGCTCACTACAAGTGCAAGCAAAGTGAGGAAAATCAAAATAAAACTGCGGACACGGCCACTTTTGTACAAAAATCCCATTTTATCGGAAAATTATATCATTTTTTCATCTGTTTTTATATAGTTTTTTAGACTCCAATATAGAAAAAATAATATTCATAAGATATAATCGTAAACATGATTTTAAAGAATTTTATAGTTTTCGAAGGCATTGATGGAGCCGGAACTTCCACACAAATCAACAGAATCTGCGGAAAAAATCCTCAAAAATTTTTTCAGACTGCAGAACCAACATCTTTGGAAACAGGCAGATTTTTAAGAAAAATGCTTGGCGGAGAGTTTTCTGTTGACGAAAAAACTAATTCTTTTTTGTTTGCAGCTGACAGAGCAGAACATCTTTACGGAAAAAACGGAATAATTGAACAGTTAAACAATGGAAAAACTGTTATTTCTGACAGATATCTTTTTTCAAGCCTTGCATACCAGTCCATTTCATGCGGGAAAGAACTGCCAAAACTTTTGAATTCGACATTTCCTTTACCAGAAATTCTATTTTTCTTTGAAATTGACCCTGAAATCTCACTCAAAAGAGTTGATTCCAGAAATGAAAAAAAAGAAATTTACGAAAAGATTGAAACTCAAAAAAAAATCGCTATAGAATATGAAAAAATCATCAGTGAATACGAAAATGACTCATCCTGCAAAATGAAAATCATCAGAATTGATGCAACAAAATCCATAGAAGAAATTTCAGATACAATTTCCAAAATCATACTTCAGTAAGTGTTAATCAAAACTGTTTTTTTTCCGATAAATGAATTGTGAAAAAGAAAATTGTTACAGTCATCCTGATTATCCTCTTTTTTATGTTTATTCCATCAAATCTGTTTGGTTACATGGTAAAATATAAAGAAGACTGGTATAAACTTTATCACGTTCATTATCAGCAATATCCGGATGATTGTATAGAAAATATTTATTGGCTCGAAAAGGCAGCTCAAGCAGATTTTTGTAATCCTCAGTTTGTAGATTTTAAAATCACAAGCGAAAAACAATGGGAAAAATACCGATATTTATTTCAAATGCACATAAATCTTAAGCTTATTGAACAACATTTGAGGCTTGGCAGAACTTATGACAAAAAGTGCATTTATTTTTACGACGCTCCATGGAAAGATGAATATTTACGGAACATGCAGAAAGCTTTGGAATGTTATCAGGCTGGACTTTATTACTGGCAGGAAGCAGAATTATGGTGCGAAAAAGCAAACGCAAAGTCTTTCAATTTTTTATACATCACAGAAAAACAGAATTGGGAAGATGAAAGAGAGAGAATTGTAAACGGTGAACTTGATTACGAAAAAATGCTAAAAAGAGAGATTAATCGTCTGGAAAAAAACATAAAAGAACTTAACGAAATGGACAAAAAGTATTAAAATAGTAGCACTTTATTTATAAGGAAGTTCCTATGTCTACAGAATCAATAAAAATCTCCTATCCAGCAATATATGCAGGCACACAATATTCACAAATCAATTTTTATTCCGGCACGCCAGATTTGTGCAGCGTTTTTTTTAATTCAGAAGAAAAATGCACACAAAGAAGATTTTTTATCACAGATGCAAATGTTGCAAGTCTTGAATGCATGCAGAATTTCATTCAGAAATTTGATGACGGTGTTTACGAAAATGACTGCCTTTTGATTTTAGGTTCTGGTGAAAAATATAAAACAATTGAATCAGTTCTTTCTATTATAACTGCTGCAGTTGAAGCTGATTTTACCCGCAAAGACATATTTGTTGGAATTGGAGGCGGTGTTATTTGTGACATTACAGCATTCGCAGCTTCCATTTTTAAACGCGGTGCAAAAGTGGAATTCATTCCGACTACACTTTTGGCTATGGTTGATGCAAGCATTGGTGGAAAAACAGGATGCGATTATGAAAATTACAAAAATATAATCGGAACTTTCTTTCCTGCTCAAAAACTTTATTATTTTCCAGATTTTTTACAATATCTTCCAGAAAATCAGTATAATTCCGGGCTTGCAGAAGCGGTAAAAACAGCAATTCTTTTTGACAACGAATTATTTGATATTTTCAAAAAAGATTCGCAGCGAATCAATGGACGTGATAAAGATTTACTTGAACTTATTATCAGAAAATGTGTTAAAGCAAAAGCAGAAATAGTGGAACAGGATTTTACGGAACAGGGAATCAGGGCATTTTTGAATTTAGGACACACTTTTGGACATGCACTGGAATCTACTTCAGGACTTGGAAATATAACTCACGGTTGTGCAGTTGCGTGGGGAATTGGAAGAAGCGTTGATTTAGCTTACAAAAAAGATTATTGCCGGCAGAGTTTTAGGGATGATGTGTATAAAGTTCTAGAACAGTACAATTGGGATACTCAAGCAATTCCGCAGATAGTTCAGGGAGGCGGAGTTGGAGAAAGGCTTCTTTCAGTCATGCACAAAGATAAAAAAAATCTGTCAGACAAAATTAGAATTGTTCTTGCAAAAGGAATTAATGATATTATTATCGAAGAATTTACTGATGAAGAACTTCTTTCAGTTTTAAAATAACAGCATTTTTTTTCATTGTTTTTTTCATTTACTTTTTTAAAGAAAAAAAAGTCGTACAGGATTTGAAAAATGGCAGATAAAGATTTTGATTATGAACATTATTTTGATTGGGCGGCAACCACACCACCCGACCAGGATATTTTAAGAGATTCTCTTGAAATCACTATGAAAAACTGGGGCAATCCTTCGAGTGTTCATCAAATTGGAAAAAAAGCAAAAACTGTTTTGGAAGAAGCTCGTACAAATGCTGCAAAAGCACTTGATGTAAAACCAGAAAATATTTATTTTACTTCCGGCGGAACAGAAAGCGATCAGATTCCGCTCCTTTCAGTGATGACAAAACCTTTCTGCGGAACTGTTCTAATCAGTTCAATTGAACATCCTGCAATTCGAGAACAGGCTTATGCGATGAAACATTGCGGTTGGAAAATTGTAGAACTTCCAGCAGATAAAGACGGAATAATTCAACCGCAGACAGTTGCAGATTATATGACAGACGACACTATGCTCGTGTGCATTATGGCTGTAAACAATGAAACTGGCGTTATTCAACCAATTTATGAAATTGCTGATGCAATAACAGATGCCTCAAAAAACAAGCGCCGTCCAAAATTTCATGTTGATTGTGTTCAGGCTGCTGGAAAAATCAAATTAAATCTTTCACACAACGGAATTGACAGCGCAGCAATAAGTTCTCACAAAATTTGTGGTCCAAGAGGAATCGGAATTTTGTATCTGAAAGATAAACTTGAACCATTTTTAAAAGGTGGCGGACAGGAAAAAAATATTCGCAGCGGAACTGAAAATGTTTTTGGAGCTGTCGCAATTTCAAAATGTCTGGAACGTTATTATAACAAAGACAATTC
>CAMEET010000091.1 GCA_945915085.1 uncultured Treponema sp.
TAAGTGTCTGCTTACTCATTTTCTAAAAGCTCCTTATATCTCTAAAAATGTTTTAAAATTATAACAGTTTTTCAAAATCAATTCAACTCAAAAACAATCGTTTTTTAATATTATTTTCAGCAGAATTTCAGTTCGCAAGTCGCCTTTCACAGCTCGCTAACGCTCGGCTCTTCGAGCTCGGCTTCGCCGACTGTTCAAGCCTCGGTACGCTGTGCAGTTTTACACCTGCAAAAAAGTCAGTCAGCTGGCGAAATCTCTTTTTTTTTATCACTCCTGAGATTCCCTGCACACTTTTTCAACTTTTTCTTTCGCATTCAAAAATATATCTGTAAGAACAGGATCAAAATCCACACCTCTACCTTCACTGATAATGGCAAAACATTTTTCAAGCGGCATTGCGTCACGATAACATCTTTTTGCAGAAATAGCATCAAAAACATCAGCAATAGCCATAATTCGTGCAGCGAATGGAATTTCTGCACCCGAAAGCCCTTCCGGATAACCTTTTCCATTCCATTTTTCGTGATGATATCTTGTGACATCATAAGCAATATTCAAGAATTCTTTATCATCCATATCCTTAAAAATTTCCTGAATAATCTCGCCGCCCAAAACCGAATGTTTTTTCATCACAGAATATTCTTCGTCAGTAAGTTTTCCAGGTTTCTGCAAAATTGTATCTGGAATAGAAATCTTTCCAATATCATGCATTGGAGCTGCGTTCATCATCTTATCTTCAAAATCTTTTGTCATAATAGAAGAATAAAGCCCTTCTGATTTAATCTCATCCAAAATTATTTTCACATAACTTTTTGTGCGTTTAACGTGACTTCCTGTGCTGCTGTCCCGACTTTCTACAAGAGTTGCAAAACTAGTCACAATTTCACTATTGTAATTTTTCATTCTGCGCAAAACTGGATCTTCAATATTGATGTACAACGCAATCAGACTGAATGCCGGTACAAGAGCCGAAATGAGAATTTCTGGAAAAATAATCTGACTTATCAAAATCAAAAGAGAAATGAACAAAAATGACATAACATTTATGCGCTTTCTCATTTCCAGATATTTTATCCGCCTGATAGTAAACACAAAAATCAAAATAAAATAAAAAAGCAAAACAATGTAGCAGACAACTACAGAAATTCCCATAGAATAGTTCACTTTTTTGCCGATTACAAACTCAAGTTCAGGTAAAAAAGCAATAATCAAAATTACAGAAACAATAAAAGGTAAAAAAATGAGAATTCTAAATAACAATTTCTTAGGAAAATCTTTTATAAAAGACAAAGTGTGCAAAAACATCACAAGCATGTATGCAGTTAATAGAATAAAAAAAACAGCATGCAAAAAAAGATTCAGAGAAACAGGAACAATTTCAAGATGATTTACAGTCCACGCAGTCACCCCGTCAAATACAATAAGACTTGGAATAATCATCATCAAAACATCAAAAATAGGATTGCATGACACTTTCGCATTCTTGCCGGTAGTTTGCCAGATATAAATCAATTCAAGATAAACCGCAATGACAAGACAGCCAATCTGTAATTTTATGAAATTCATAAGAATATTTAACCAACAAATTAAAAAAAATTCAATAACTCGTAACGGAAGAAAGATGAGAGGTATGAACTGACTAATATTCGTGCCGGCTCGTGTAAACAAAACTATCGTTGGTATCCAATTTTTTAACACGAGCCACGATTGAGAGTCTTCAGCTTTGCTGAATAAAAAAACTAATATAATTTACTCTTCTTTTTCGCCGCTGAGCATAAGATTTGTGAGAATTCCCAAAATTAATGCACAAGCTACAGTTCGGATTTCTACAGCACCAAAACTTACGACCATTCCGCCAACACCTGTAATAAAAATTACGCTGGCAACAAAAAGGTTTCTGTTTTTGTTGAGATCAACTTTCTGGAACATTTTGAAACCGGAAACTGCAATGAATCCATAAAGTGCAATACACACACCGCCCATTACACAGTTTGGAATTGTTTCAAGGAAAGCAACAATCGGACTAATCAAACTGAAAATAATACACAGGAAAGCACATCCCCAGATAGAAACTGTAGAAGCGTTCCTTGTGATTGCAACACAACCAATAGATTCTCCGTAAGTTGTATTTGGACATCCTCCAAAAAGTGTTGAAACAAAAGTTCCTACTCCATCCCCAAGTAAAGTTCGTGAAAGTCCGGGATTTTTCAATAAATCAGTTCCGATAATTGCTGAAAGGTTTTTGTGGTCAGCAAGATGTTCTGCAAAAACTACAAAAGCAACTGGAACATAGGCAGAAAAAAGAGTAAGCAGATATGATGGTGTAATTCCTTTCAATCCGTCAACTCCGCCAAGTATGACAGTGAATTTTGGAAGTGAAATGTATCCTGAAAGCGATTTAAAATTCAAAGCTTTAAGAGCTTGATAATTGATAACAATCAAAGATGGATTATCTGAAAGACTACCAATCAGGGCAAAAACTGATGCTGTAATGTATCCTGCAAGAATACCGATGATAAACGGAATAAGTCTTCCAAACTTTTTTCCATAAGTTGAACAGAGCATTGTAACTGCAAGAGTTACAATTCCGCACAGAATTGCAACATAAGTACTTCCACCTTCAACACTTGATTTCATAAGGTCGCCGACAGCATTGCTTGAAAGACTTAAACCAATAATAGAAACTGTAGGTCCAATGATTACAGGCGGCATAAGACGGTCAATCCAGTTTACCCCGAATTTTTTTACCACTGCTGCAATTATAATGTAAACAAGACCTGCCATTGCAGCACCTATGATAAGTCCCCAATATCCAACAGAAATGGAAGCTGCTCCTCCGAAAGCACTGAACATAGAACCTATGAAAGCAAAAGAACTTCCAAGAAAAACCGGACTGGAACTTTTTGTAAAAAGCAGGTAAATGATTGTTCCGACACCTGCGCCAAAAAGAGCAGCCGAAGCTGTAAGTCCGTTTTCTACGATTGCAGGAACGGCAATTGTAGCTGCCATAATTGCAAGCAGCTGCTGAAGTGCAAAAAGCATAGTTTTTCCAAAACCAGGCTTGTCCTTGATTCCGTAAATCAAATTCATTTTCTACCTCCCATAAAAAGCTAATGGGGAAGTTTCAACTTCCGATTTAACTTTTTATGCACATTCGTAATGTAATAAGAATGTGTAAGTCAATAATGAAGTTTGCAACGCAAACTTTTGAATAAAAGCTCTGACACAATCTTTTGCAGAGTTTTCATTACTGCAAAAAGAAATACTACCCTAAAACAGTTCTCTCAATTTCAAACATCTGACTTCTGTACAAACTTGAAATATTGTGTCCGTAATCTGCAAGAAGCTGGATGATATTTCTGGAATGTTCTTTTGAATCACAGCCATTTAAACGGTCGCCTGCATCTCCAAGACCAGGCATAATGTAAGCTTTTTCGTTCATCACAGGATCCATCCACATTGTGTAGCATGTACAGTTTTCCAGAGCGCGAGTTACACGGATACTTCCTTTCAGAGTAGAAATAGTATTAAAGAACGCAATAGAATTTGGTTTTACACCTTGAGATTGAAGATATTTCACAACCGTAACAAGAGAACCTCCAGTTGCATTCATCGGATCAGCAAAAATTAAATCTTTTCCATTTAATTGTTCAATATTAAAGAAAGATTTATCCAGATCTAGAATGTATTCCATATTATTCTCATTTTTAGAATCATTGCGACTGATTTTAAAAAGTGCAAACGGCGTAATATAATTGTGAGAAGAAAATTCTTCAATTTCTTTTGAAACAATCATACTTGGAAGAAGTGCTCCACGAAGCATAACGCACATAACAGTATTTTCGATTTTATGATCAATAGCAGGGAT
Organism: uncultured Treponema sp.; assembly: GCA_945915085.1. Taxonomy (GTDB): domain Bacteria; phylum Spirochaetota; class Spirochaetia; order Treponematales; family Treponemataceae; genus Treponema_D. The sequence goes on from CAMEET010000091.1 coordinate 3,869, forward strand.
TTTATGGACTGCGTAGTTCTGCACAGGAAAAGTTACAGGAGTTTTTACAACAATATGACCTTTTTTGTCAGAATGTTGATTTGTGTAAGCCATTCTGAAAAGCATTTCGTATGCCCGCTGACTGTAATAAATAAATTCCTGATGATCGGTTCTTTCATCGCGAAGTTTAGAAATAACACGGCTTGCTTCAGCTTGCGCCTGAACATCAGTTTCGAAAGAATAAACCTTGATTTTTGGATGCTTCTGGCAGATTTCCTGCATTTTGTGCCCCATTTTATCATAACCTTCAATGATTTTTTCTTCATTTTTTGGCTCAAAATACTGCATAGTGTCTTTGAACATAACTTCAAGTTCACCCAAATCTTTCTGGTCCTCATCAGTAAGATAACCATCCAAATCTTCAGCTTTTAAAATAATCTTATTGTCCATTTCAATCACGCCTCCATTTTTCATAAACTTAACTTATACTCGGAAAAAAAATCTAAAATCTTTTAAAATTATCACAAAGAACTTCTTCTATCAAGTTATTTTTAGTTATTGTTTTAAAAAATACAAAAGTATTATTCAAATGACTGAAATTGCGGCGTTTGAATAATACTTAGTTCTTGTTTGTAAGTTCCTTTATTTAAGAAAGATTTTTTGGAGGCATTCCTTCGCTGCGCTTCGGGTCGAGCTTTGCGGGGTTCCGCTATCGCTCCAGCCGCTTCCCTCGCTCCGCGCCCCTACAATCCCTTGTCTGGTTTTATTAAATATTTTCTATAATCTTTAGAAGCGACTGGTGTGCGAAAGAGAAAGCTTCAAAACCATTTAATTTCACTGGATTTTCTTTTTTCATGCTTTTTCCGTCTTTTTCGAGGGAATCAAAACCTGCAAAATTAAAAAGATGAGGTTCAAGTGACAGAAAACCTTCATATCCGTCTTTTATCAAATCATCAAGAATAGCAGAAACATTTCCATCACCATAACCAGCTGGAACAACGTCACCGTTTTCCCATTTTGCATCTTTTACGTGAATATAAGCAACATATTTTTTGAGCATTTTATACGCTTCTATTGTGTCCTGACGACATTGAACAAAATTTGCAAAATCAAAAATTGCTTTAAAATTGTCACAGTAAAACTCTTCCATTAATTTTTTACATTCAAAAGCTTTTTCTCCGTAAATTCCTTTTTCATTTTCGTGAAGCAAAATAATATCATTTTTCTTTGCATAATCTACAAATTTTGATGTCCGCTCAAAAACTTCGTTTTCATAATCGGCAGGAGAACAGTTTTCTGGAAGATAATAACTGAAAAGGCGGATATTTTTACATTCCATTTTATGTGCCACTTCGCAGGCTCTTTTGAACGCATCAAAGTGAGGTTCAAATGCATCTGTAATTCCAATTTTTCCAAGCGGACTTCCCAATGATGAAAGTTTTATACCATTATCATCTAAAATCTTTTTGATTTCGGAAACTTTTTTATCATCATGGTAAATCAAATTATTTCCGTCCACACCTCTCATTTCCACATAAGAAATTCCAAGCTTTTTCAAAGATTCTACCTGAGTATTCAGATTATCTGAAATTTCATCTGCAAATCCACTAATCATAATTTTTTCATTCAAATTCATTTTCTTATTTCTCCTAAGATTATTATTTTTTTAGAATGTTCCAGTTGTATCAAAAACGATACCAGAATCTTCTTTCTTTTTTGAAACTGCTCTTCGTTTATTCAATTCCGACAGGAACAAATCTTCATCAAATGGAATTTCCACAGTCTTTCCAAGCCAGCTTGATAAATGCATTGCATTAGAAAGTGTCAATCCGTTGATTCCTTCTATACCTTCAGCAACAAGCGGTGTTCCTTTGAGAATGTGATCTGCAAAAGCCTTCAAAACGCCAACATGCTGTTCGTTTTTTCCATCAGTTTCTACTTCAATACGCTGACAGTCTGGTTTTTTGAATCCTTCTTTTTCGGTTTTGCAGTGTTCACTTACATTTGCAGCAAGTTTATCAAAAATCAGTTTTTCATTTTCACAGACAATTTTTCCCATTTCAAAAGTCAATTCCAAACGGTTTGTTCCAGGTGCGTCCCCTGTTGTTGTAACAAAAACTCCAGTTGCTCCATTTTCAAATTCCATGTAAGCTGTAACATCATCTTCCACTTCAATATCATGCCACTTTCCTTCGTGACAAAAAGCTCTCACTTTTACAGGCATGCCGCAAAGCCATTGAAGCAAATCAATCTGATGAGGACACTGGTTCAAAAGAACTCCGCCGCCTTCACCATCCCAAGTTGCTTTCCAGCCTGCAGCATCATAATAACTTTGATTTCTATACCAGTCAGTAATAATCCAGTTAACTCTTTTCATTTTTCCAAGTTCGCCGCTTTGAATCATTTCGCGAAGTTTTCTGTAAATGCAGTTTGTTCGCTGATTAAACATAATTGCAAAAGTTCTATCAGATTTTGCTGCGACTTCATTCATTTCCCTGACTTGTTTTGTATATACTCCTGCAGGTTTTTCACTTATTGCGTGAACTCCATGCTGCAGCGCATAAATCACAAATTCAGGATGCAGATAATGCGGTGTTGCAATCAAAACAGCATCACAACCACCTTCATCAATCAGTTTTCGTCCATCATCAAAAATTTTAATGGAAGAATCAAGATTTTCTTTCGCCCAATCAAGTCTGCATTGACGAACATCAGCCACGCATGTCAATTCCATATTTGGAACCATTCCTTTGACGATGCTGTTTAAATGGTTTGTCCCCATTCCACCGATTCCAATAATCCCAAGTTTTACTTTGTCCATAATTCACCTCATTTTATTTTATTTATCTTTGTTCATAAATTTTCATCATAGTTTGCATTGTCGTTTTTACGCCTTCAAGATTATTCTGAAACTTTTTCCCGTTCAAAAAAGAATCATAAAAATCTCTGATACATTCTAAATGTCCGTTTCCCCAGTAATCTTTTCCAACTGCTTTTTTTTCATCCTGATTCACATAAATAATATCAGGCATCTTGTTTTTTTTACTAAGAAGAATACATTTATCCATAATCGAAACTGTTCCGTCCCGACATTCCAGTTCCAGAATAACAGGCGCATCACTAACGTAACCGTTTGAAGCATAAAAACAGGCTCGTCTTCCTTTATCAAAAGTCATCCATGCTTCCACAGTATCTTCCACTTCAATTTTCCCTTTCAGATGATGGTTATGCACCGAAGCTTCCACTTTTTCAGGCTTTCCAAGAAAATACAAAAGCAAATCCAAAGTATGAATTGCCTGATTTATCAAAACACCGCCACCTTCTGTAGAAATTTTTCCTTTCCAATCAGTTTTGTAATAATCTTCATCACGCCGCCATGTCACAAAAGCCCTTGCTCCAATCAATTCACCAATTTCTCCACTATTTATAATCTGTTTAGCCTTTGTAACAGTTTTGTTATATCTGTTTTGAAAACAAAAACCTATTTTTGCACAATTTTTTTCTGAAACTTTTTCAAGATTCTCGAATTCTTCTATAGAAATAGCTGGCGGTTTTTCAGAGAAAGCAGCAATTCCTGCCTTTACAACCTGAATTATTTGCGGAACATGAAGATAATGAGGCGTGCAAATGTGAACTGCATCAAGTTTTTCATTTTTAATCATGCTCTCAAGAGAATTGTACGCATTGGAATGAAAAACTTTTCCACAGGAATATTCTTCAGAAATTTTTTCAGCTTTTTGAAGTTCAGTGTCAGCAAAACCAGCAATCTGAATATCTTCCATTTGATTCAGAGCCCAAACATGAGTTTTTGCAATATTTCCACATCCAACAATTCCAACTTTCATAAAAAATCCTGCCTTAAAAAAAGGTAAAAAAGAGGGACAGACCTTATTTACCGCCACATCTTTTCTGCCACAGTTTAAACTTAAAATGCAATCTGACACTAATTGTAAAACACAAAGATATATATTAATATGTACATAAAATACTATTTATATATAATATTACGACTTTTTATAAATTTATGGAAATCGGGATGAAAGAAAACCTAACAAAACAATATCCATTTTACTCTGTAGAAATTCCATTCGAAGTTGTCTATCGAAATGAAAGTACAAAATCACCTGTTCTTCCGCACACACACAACGCTTTGGAAATTTATTTTACACTTTCGGATTTACCCGATGTTTTATTAAACAACAAAGTTTCAGAAGTTTCAAAAAATTCATTAATCATCATTCCACAAAATCATGTACATCAACTTTTCAATCAAAAACTCAAAGTTTACGAGCGATACATCATCACAATCAACACACTTTGGCTCAAAAAAGTTTTTTCCAATTCTCAGAACATCATGGATTATGCAATTTCAGCAAATCATCCGATAATAATTCCACTTACGGAACATAAAGCTTCTATCTTAAAAACAACGCTGGAAGTAAATTATAAACTTTTTACATACAAAACCCTTTACGGCTATACAATATTTTTTACACTTCTTGAAATTCTCGATTCCATCATTCAAGAAAATTTGCAAAAAAACGAATCCTCAAAAAGACTCATCACACCATCACAAAGACAAATTAACAGAATCATCGAATTTATAAACGAAAATATTTCAGAGCCTATAACCGTACAACAAATTGCCGATGAAATTCATTTGAATAAAGACTACATGGCGCGTCTTTTCAAAGAACACACACATTCCACACTTGGACATTACATTTCAGTTCAAAAAATTAGCCTCGCCCAAACAATGCTTTCACAAGGAAACACAGTAACACAAGTACAGGAAAAACTGGGATTTTCAAGTTACGCCTATTTCCACAAATTTTTCAAAAAAATGACAGGTCTGTCCCCAAGTAAATACCGGACACAAAATATTTTCCGTAATCCCTAAAATCATATTTCCCAAATTTCATTTCTCTATTTCCCAAAATCCATTTCGGCAAGCAGTAAAATATAATTCCCCAAAAAAAGGTTTCCAACATCTGTTATAATG
>CAMEET010000092.1 GCA_945915085.1 uncultured Treponema sp.
ATGTGCTGAATGTTATGACACCAGTGCTTGATTTGTTAGCACATGCTGCGAGTTTTTTAACGCTGACGCTAAAACTCGTAAAAATTTGGGTTGGTCGCGATTAGTCGGCGGAACTCCGGATAGCCTGTTTTTTGCGAAGCAAAAAGCCACCCGAATTTTTAAAATTTAGAATTGAAAGTGAACCTAAATCTTTTTTTTTGAGGTAAATATGTACGAGTATGTAATTGAGGGCGGATATCCTATTCAGGGGACGGTTACTGCAAGTGGGAATAAAAATGCGGCTTTGCCTTGTCTTGCTGCTACTCTTTTGACTTCTGAACCTGTGATTTTGCATAATATTCCGGAAATTCAAGATACGAATGTTATGATAGAAATTTTGAAATCGCTTGGAGCAAAGGTTGAAAAAATCAGTAAGAATAATTGGAAAATTCAGTGTGAAAATATTAAAAATGTGATGCTTCCAAAAGAAATGACTAAAAAAGTGCGCGGTTCGATTGTTTTTGCAGGACCGCTTTTAGGAAGGACTGGAAAATGTGAGATGATGCCTCCTGGAGGTGATGTTATTGGAAGGCGCAGAGTTGATACTCATTTTCTTGCACTTGAACAACTTGGTGCAAATATCAATGTGAATGGTCATTTTTCGTTTAATGCTAATAAACTTGTTGGTGCGGATATTTTTTTGGATGAGGCTTCGGTTACGGCAACTGAAAATGCTGTGATGGCGGCAAGTGTGGCTGAAGGTCAGACGATTATTCAGAATGCGGCGAGTGAACCTCATGTTCAGGATTTGTGTCGTCTTTTGATTCAGATGGGCGCAAAGATTTCGGGTATTGGAAGTAATAAACTGATTATTGATGGTGTAAAAAAGCTGCATGGTGCGGAATTTACTATTGGTCCTGACTATATTGAGATTGGTTCGTACATCGGGATGGCGGCTGCGACTCACGGAAAGATTACGATTAAAGGAATTCGTCCTGAAGAGTTGCGTCCTTTGAAATATAGTTTTTCGAAGCTTGGAATTTCATGGCGCATTGATGGGGATGCGATTACTGTTCCAAATACTCAGGATTTGAAAGTGAATAATGATTTGGGGAATGCTATTCCAAAGATTGATGATATGCCTTGGCCTGGTTTTCCAGCTGATTTAACTTCTATTATGACTGTGGTTGCGACTCAGGTGGAAGGAACTGTTTTGATTTTTGAAAAAATGTTCGAAAGCAGGATGTTTTTTGTGGATAAACTGATTTCGATGGGTGCGAAAATTACGCTTTGTGATCCTCATCGCGCTGTTGTGTGCGGACCGAGCATGCTTCATGCTGATCATCTTGTGTCTCCAGATATTCGTGCCGGTATGGCTATGGTGATTGCCGCAATGTGCGCACACGGAAAAAGCCGCATCAGCAATGTTTATCAGATTGAAAGAGGATATGAGGATTTGGTTGGGCGGCTTCAGGAACTTTGTGCACACATCGAGAAGGTGGAAGTGGAGTAAGATTTTGACTCCAGCTTATTCGAGTGCTTTTTGTATTCTTTCGAGTGCTTCCTGTAAAAGTGGACGCGGTGTTGCGATGTTTATGCGCTGAAAATTGTTTCCTTCGTTGCCAAACATTGTGCCGCGGTCAAGCCAGACTTTTGCTTTGTGAACTATGATTTCATCTAATTCTTTATCACTATAATCGTATGCTGAAAAATCAAGCCACAGTAAAAATGTACCTTCTGGTTCGATGAGGCGGACTTTTGGAAGTTTTTCATGCAGATAATTCCGTAAAAAAATCAAGATTTTCTTGCAAGTGATTTTTGAGCTGCTGCAAGAAAGATGGCAGAAATAACGTAGGCGTTGCTCACAGAAAAACAGGACTTTGATGCAAAAAAGATGATGGGAATGTATAAACCTATGAATCTTGCAGGTATATGTAAAGCAAGATTTTCTTGCTCAGATTTTTGTATATAATATGATGGAAGATGTCAGACATTCAGCAGAAGAACAGATAAAGAAGAATGAAAAAAAATATAAATATCCACGACGAATAAATCAGAATATGTCTATAGGCATATTCAAGGAAAAATTAATCTAGCTGTTGCTGGAAGATGACAATAAAATACGAGAAAAAATGTTTGAAAAATTACAGGCGGAAATTGCAAAATATACATTACCCATAAGAAAATCTAAATCCCGGTGCCGCAAGTTTAATACAACAAATAAATATGCATGCAATCAAAAACCTTCGTTTTAGGGCTTAAGTTGATGATGTTAGGTCTGTCCCCTCTTGAATCAAAAAAATCAGACTAATTCGAATGGCTCAATTTCAGCTCAATTTCAGCCATTTGAATATGCATTGAAAACTGTGATATAATCAATGAAAAGTCATAATCTGGAAAAGTGGATTGTTTTAAGCGATTTTTTGACAATTTTTTTTGTGATAAAGAAAGATAAGGAAAAATCAGGAAAATTTCTGGAGGTCACAGTTTGAAAGTTTATATTGATTTTGATGATGTTTTATGCGAAACTGCAAAATATTTTACTGTGCTTGCAAAGGATTTGTTTGGCATTGTGGTGCCTTATGAACAGGTGCATTTTTTTAATCTTCAGAAGTCTTTTAATCTGAATGATGAACAGTATGATAAATTGATGGCGGCAGGTCATCTTCCAGAAAATCTGCTTGCTTATGAAGAAACTCCTGGTGCTTCTGCGACAATCAATAAATGGATTGATGAAGGTCACGAAGTTTTTATTATTACAGGAAGACCTTTTGATTCATTTGAGCCGTCAAGAAAATGGCTTGATTTGCATCAACTGGAAAAAGTTCCATTGTATTGTGTTGATAAATACGGCAGAGAAATTCTTAAACAGGAATGTTCATACAGCATGACTTTGGCGGAGCTTTATAAAATGGATTTTGATTTTGCGGTGGAAGATTCCCCATCGGCCTTTGAACATGTTGCAAAGTTTAATCATTGCAAGGTGGCTGTGTTTAATCGTCCATGGAATAAAAATGCAGACCTTCCAAACAACAGATTTGAAAGATGCAGAGACTGGAAGGAAATTGAGATTTTGTTTGAGAAGATAAAATAATCTCCTAAATGCTCTCTTTCCTTTACAAACCCCTCGAATTCAGTTATCATATTTATAGACAATCTGTCGGTTAGTGGTGTGTTATGAGAATTGTAAAAGATGCTCTCGTGCGGAAAAATGAAATTCTTGATGTGGCGGAAAAGTTATTCTGTGCTAATGGTTATGACAATACGAGTACAAATGATATTTTGGCTGAAATTGGTATTGCTCGAGGTACTCTTTATTATCATTTTAAAAGCAAAGAAGATATTCTTGATGCGATGATTGACAGGCTTTTGACGGAAACTGTTTCTAAAGCGCAGAAAATTGCTTTGAATGATTCTGTTCCAGTTTTGGAAAGGCTTACGAAAACTGTTCTTGCCGTGAATGTGGATTCTAAAACTGGCAGTATGATTTTGGAACAGGTTCACAAACCGCAGAATGCCTTGATGCATTCAAAAATGCAGGAGAAGATGTTGAGTAATCTGGTTCCATTGTTTGTAAAAATCATTGAGGATGGAATTTCTGAAGGTTTGATGTCCACGGATTATCCAGAGGAAACGATTCAGATGCTTCTTTTGTATGCGAACACTTTTTTTGATGATTCTATGGATTTTTCGAAAGATGAAAAAAAGAGAATGGTCGAAGGTTTTATTTGCAATGCAGAAACTATGCTCCATATGAAAAAAGGCAGTATGCTTGAATCTATGCTTCCTTTGTTCTACAGGTGATTTTGAGCTTTGTGCGTATATTTGTTTATTTATGTTATAGAAGAAAATATTTTTTTTTTAACTTTTTTACCGACAGCTTGTCGATTTATTTTTTTATTCAATATTCAGGAGGAAGATTTGCGTGATTGAAAATCTTTTGTGGAATGACATCAAACGTCATAAAATTTTGTCGGTGGCGACTGTAATTTTTATGGCGGTATCTTCGCTTTTTATTTCACTGACGGTTGTTTTATTTTGCGGTCTGCTTGATTCTGTGAACGGTTTGATGGAGCGTGCTTTGACTCCTGATTATCTTCAGATGCATGCAGGCGAAATTCAAAAAGAAAAAATCGCTGAGTTTGCGGATGAACTTTCTGAAGTTCTAGAATGGCAGGTTTGCAATTTTTTGAATCTGGAAAACGGTTCGATTATTCTTGGAAAATCTAGTCTTGCAGGTAGTACTCAGGATAATGGATTGTGTGTGCAATCTGAAAAGTTTGATTTTCTTTTGGATTTGAACAATGATTTTCCTGTTGTTGATAAGGGCAAAGTTTATGTGCCTGTCTGTTATCGTTCGATGTATGATTTAAATATCGGAGATAAAATGCATATTGAAGGTCTGTCCCTAGTTATCGCTGGTTTTATCAGAGATTCCCAGATGAATTCTATGATGGCATCTTCCAAACGTTTTCTTGTCTGCAAAGAAGATTATCAACTTTTGAAGGAAAAAGGATCTGAAGAATATTTGATTGAGTTTCTTTTGAGTCAAAATGCTGACACTGATTTGCTTGCGGTTGATTATAAAAATGCACAGCTTTATTCGAACGGTCCTGCAGTCACAAAACCTTTGATTCGGATGATGAATGCTCTGTCAGACGGAATTATGATTCTAGTGATTTTAATTGTGGGAATTGCAATCCTTCTGATTTCGCTTCTTTGCATCAACTTTATCACGTCGGTAGAAGTTGAAAAGGATAAAAAAGAAGCTGGAATGTTAAAAGCATTGGGGATTGAAAACAGACAAATCCGCAAGCTTTATCTTTCAAAATATTTTATATTTTCTCTGGCAGGTTCTTTGATTGGTTTGTCGGGTGCCGGATTTTTGAATAATGTTCTTTCTAGAAAATTGCGTGAATTATATGGTGTTTCTGACAAAAACTTTTTTTCTATCGTGATTACGATAATGGCGTGCGTTTTGGTGCAGATTGTTATTTTACTTTTTATAAGGCGTGTTTTTATGAAAATGGAAAAAATTCCTGCTTTGGAAGCGTTGTTTTCGGTGAAGACGCAGGGAGTAAAAAAGGAAAAAAATCAATATCTGATAATCGGAGCGGTGGCATCAGTGTGTATGTTTTTGACTTTGATTCCGCAGAATTTATTCAGCACTTTTTCATCTCCCAAGTTCGTAACTTATATGGGAATTGGAAATGCCGCCATCAGGATGGATGTGCGACAATCTGAAAATATTCTGGAAATAACTGATAATCTTTTGAAAGAACTGCGTTGCGATTCTGATGTAGAAAAATTTGCAGCGTTTAAAACTGTTTCCTGTCCTGCAATTTTATCAGACGGGAAAAAAATCAATCTGATTCTTGAATCTGGAAACCATTCGATTTTTCCTGTGAATTACGCTGAAGGAAAACTGCCGGAAAAAGAAGGCGAGATTGCTCTTTCGTGGCTGCAGGCGCAGGATTTGGGAATTAAATCTGGCGATGTAATAAATCTTTTTGATGATGGAAGTGCAAAACCGTTTGTGGTGTGCGGAATTTATTCTGATATTACAAACGGCGGAAAAACTGCAAAAATCAGCAATCTTTCTTTTGAGGGGAATGCGGAAAAGAAGGTGATGTGGAGTATTCTTTATGTGACTTTGAAGGAAAATGTTCAGACTGCAAAATGGATGGATAAATATGCACGCTTTGGTGTGGATATTGTTGATATTGCAGATTATGTACAGGGAACTTACGGACCAACTATTAATCAGATAAAGAATGTAAGATTTGTTGCAGTGGGAATTGCTTTATTGATTATTTTTATTGTGGTAATTCTTTTTATGCGCCTGATGATTGAAAAAAAGAGATTCAGTATTTCTTTGCAAAAAGCTTTGGGATTTAATGATGGATTTATCAGCAGAAAATATTTTACGGATTGTTTTTTCCCCGTGATAATTGGACTGGCGGCTGGAATTCTTGCTGGAAATGTTCTTGGTGAATTTATTTGCGGACAGATTCTGAAATCGTTTGGAGCTTTTGGTTTTGATTTTGTGATTCGATGGGAGCAGTTATTTGTAATTTTGATGATTATTATGCTGGTTTCGGTTGCAGGAATAATGGCTGGGAGTATGGATGTAAAAAAAATAAAAGCGTATGAATGTTGTTTGAGCAGGGAATGAGATTAAGTGTTTCCTCTATTTTTTGTGAAGAAAAAAACACCCTGAATATAAAAATGTTTAATAACAGATTTGAAAATGGAGTTTATTTATGGAAAAAATATTGGTTGTTGAAAAATTATGTAAAGATGATATTTTGCATAATATATCTTTTTGCATTTCAAAAGGTGAAATGGTTGCTGTTATGGGACCTTCGGGTTCGGGAAAATCTACGCTGTTGTATAATCTTTCTGGAATGGATAAACCAAGCGGTGGAAAAGTTTGGCTGACAGGTCAGGAAATTACAACACTTTCAGAAAATGAAAAAGCAAAAATCAGACTTAACAGGATTGGTTTTGTTTTTCAGCAGATGAATATGATGGAAAATCTGAATCTGATTGATAATATTTTGCTACCAGCGATACATGCAAACAGTCTGAGGAAAAAAGATAAAAAAAGTAGAAAAGAAAAATCTGAACTTGAAAAAGAAGCCAAAAATCTGATGAAAAAGTTTTCGATTGAAAATCTGGAAAAAAGAAGGATTACTGAAGTTTCAGGCGGACAGTTGCAAAGAGCGTGCATTTGCAGGAGTATGATAAATCAGCCCGAAATTATTTTTGCTGATGAACCTACGGGAGCTTTAAACAAAAGTGCGTCAGAAGAAGTGATGGATTCACTCAAAATGCTAAATCATGAGGGAACAACGATTTTGATGGTAACGCATGACAGCAGAATGGCAAGCCAATGCAGCAGAATTTTGTATCTGCTTGACGGAAAAATTCAAGATGAATTGATTTTGCCAGATGATTCTTCTGAAACAGCTCAAAATCGTGAAGAAAAGGTAAACCTCTGGCTGACAAAAATGGCGTGGTAGAAAAAGTAAATGCAGTTTGTCGCCAACTATCAGAAAATATTGTGCCAATCATCGGAAAGTATTGATAAAAATAATGACTAAGCATAAATTATAATCAGAATGAATGATGAAGTGGCTTGTACAAAAACTGTGGGCTGTTGCCGCATGGGGAATTTGTCCTGACAATTTATTGAATAACCTGAATCCTTTTTTTTCTGTTTGAAACTCTTTGTGTCAGAGAGTATATGTTGTTCCAATTTTTTTTTGAAAGATTAGAGGAAAGAAAATGAAAAGAAAGTCAGTCAAGCCTGTATATTCAATGGTCGTTCAACCAGCATTTATTATTGGAACTGTTAATGAAGACGGAACAGACAATTTTGCACCTATAACTTGGGTGAGCGTAACTCATGAAGAAGGCGACAAATATTTGCTGGTAATCAGTATGTCTGGAACAAAAACGACGAAAATGAATGTTTTGAGAACAGGTCTATTGAGCGTGAACCTTGTTAATCGTCAAATGCTTCCGCTTATGGATTATTTTGGTACTCGCAAAGCAAAAGATGGTGCAAAAACAGATATGAAATATGCTGTGTCAAGAGGAAAAATTTTAGATATTCCAGTGCTTGATGATAGCCCATGGGTGTATGAATGCAAAGTAAAACAGACTGTAAAAATTGGAGATTCTACAACTTTTTTCTGTAATATTATGAATATTCAGATTGACGAAGAAATAGAGTGTAAAGATACTTTTGATGTCGATTTAACGAAACTGAATCCTATAATATATTCGGGAAAATATCACAGTATTGGAAAACTTCTTGGCTGTATTGGAGACTGTTTACATGAAGTGCAGTCAGTCAGCAAAGTAAAAAGTCACACAAAATAAAAAAATCTACATTTTGCTAGGGAGCCGATTATGAAAGTTTTATTGGGAACAACGAATCCTTCAAAGGTGAACAATTTTTCAAATCTTTTGAAAGATTGTGAAATTTAGTTTATTACATTGAAAGATATTGAAATTGCTTCAGAACCAGAAGAAAATGGAAAAACGCCTGAGGAAAATGCAATTTTAAAAGCCAAGTTTTATGGTCAGTATTTTGATACTGTTATCTGCAATGATTGTGGATTATATTTTGAAGAACTTTCGCTGGATGATTGCCGTCAGCCTGGTTTGAATGTTCGAACGCCAATGAAAATGCAGAGATTATCAGATGAACAAATGATTGAATATTATTCCAAATTGATAAAAGAACTTGGTGGCAGGGTTTCTGCGTTTTATTTAGATGGAATTGCAGTTTATAATCATGGAAAAATTTATTCATTTATGGATATGGAAAATGCCAGAAAAACTGGATTTGATATGATTGACAAGGCAGCACCAAAATACTTACCAGGATGGCCGCTGAATTCTTTATCAATAAATCGTGAAACAAGAAAATATTTTGTAGATGAAAAAGATACCAATTCAAAAGAAAATATATTCGCAAAACAATACAAAAAGCAGATTGTAAATTTTTTGAAAAAAGCTTTAAATATTGCAGATTAAATAAATATTTGTGAAAAATGAGGTGTGTCCCTGATTTAAATATTTGGATTTTATCAAGGTCTGTCCCTGGCTCGTGTAGAATCACTTCCCCACCAACAAGAATTTTTGTTCACACGAGCCTTGAGTTTTGGCATAAACAACCGATTCGTTAAAATGCACTTCTTTTTTGCCAAAACTCAGTAAACATCGTTATTAAACAAGGTCTGTCCCTGTTTTTAATGTGTTTCGTGCTGAAAAACAAGGTGCGTCCACAAGGTCTGTTCCTTCTCGTATATTAATGTTATTGAATTATCTTATTCGATTTGGGATAGTATACCCGT
>CAMEET010000093.1 GCA_945915085.1 uncultured Treponema sp.
TCTGAAGATTCTATGATGAGTACTTTGTGGCAAAAAGTTGCTGTTTTAAACTAAAAAAGGGGTTTTAGGGGTTATATGCTACGCATATACCCCTAGGAGAGGGGGTGACGGAAGACCTTTGGGCTGAAGTCAGGGGGAGACTTCCCCCTCCTGAATGCTTTTTTTTATGTTTTGTATGGAGTTTTTAATATGGTAAGAAGTTTATGGACTGCGGCTACTGGTATGAATGGTCAGCAGGCAAACATTGATGCAATTTCGAACAATCTTTCAAATGTTAATACAACTGGTTATAAACAGCAGCGCGTAGAATTTGAAGATTTAGTTTATCAGAATTTAAAGCTTGCGGGTACGCCTGCGACTGAAGATACTGTTACTCCTGTAGGTATTCAGCAGGGAACTGGTGTGAAAATTGGTGCAACTCAGCGTGTTATGACTCAAGGTTCGCTTCAAAATACTGGTGTGGATACTGATGTGGCAATTGTGGGTGAAGGATATTTTCGTGTTCAAAAATATGACGGAAGTTATGCTTATACTCGTGATGGTTCTTTTAAGGTGGATTCGAACGGTCAACTTGTTACAAATAATGGTCTTCGTGTAATGCCTGAAATTATTTTACCTGAAGGTTATGATGTTTCTACTTTGAATATTACTACAACTGGTCTTGTAAGTGTAAAAGTTGACGGTGGAAATGACCCTGTGGAAGTTGGTCAACTTGAATTGTATCGTTTTCCAAATGCTGTTGGTTTGCAGGCTGAAGGAGATAATCTTTTTAAGGTAACAAGTGCGAGTGGTGAAGCTATTGCTGGTCGTCCAGGTTATGATGGTTTTGGTGATACCAGACATAAGTTTTTGGAAATGAGTAATGTTTCTGTTGTGAATGAAATGGTGCAGATGATTGTTGCTCAGCGGGCTTATGAGTTTAATTCTAAAGCTATTCAGACTTCTGATACTATGCTTCAAACTGCTGTAAATATTAAGCGATAAAATTTAAATTTATAAAATAGTGTTATGCTGCATTATTTTTTTCCGATAATTTAAGAGAGTTTTATTTTTGAGGTGATTTATGAATGTTGGTCTTGTTTCAAACAGTTTCAGTTCCATAACAAATGGAAATGGTGCTTTATCAAGTGCTAAAACAAATGCTGAAAATTCCAAATTTATGGATCTTCTCAAAAGTATGCAGGAAAAAAATAAAGAAAATGATCTTGATGCAGGAAAAAGCAGTTTGAGTTCCAGTCAGATTGCTGCTAATGGAAGACTTAATGGTGATTATACTTCGGGTTTTGCAGGTGTTTATAATTCTGAAAAAGACAGACAAAGTAATCCTGTGGGGGCTGCTGCAAATCAAAGTGGAGTGCATGGAGTTTCAAAAAAAATTGACAGAACTTCTGAACTTTATGAAAAGTCTATGGAACTTGAAAATTATTTTGTAAAACAGATGCTTTCTGAAATGAGAAAAACTGTTATGAAAAGTAAGGATTCTGATTTTGCACAGCAGACTTATGAAGATATGCTTTTTGATGAATATTCAACTATGATGACAAAAAATGCAGGTTTTGGGCTTGCTGACCAGATTTATTTAAGTCTGGTATAATTATTTTAGAAATATTGTCACGTTTATGTGCCTTAATATTTAGTTTACATCTTTTTGCCGTTGAGCGTTGCTTGACGGCATTTTTTTTTGTATAATGAATTCTCAAAAAATAAATATGCTAAGAAAGTGGTTTTTATGAACAAAAGGAATATTAATATAGAAGAAAAGTGTGATTTTAGAATGCCTGAAAATCTGAAGGGTGTTCATATTCATTTTGTTGGAATCAAAGGAACTGGAATGGCTGCTTTGGTTGAAATTATGCATCATTGTGGTGCTGTGATTTCTGGTTCTGATGTAAGCGAAAGGTTTTACACTGATGAAATTCTTGAAAATCTTGGAATTAAAGCAAAAAATTTTGATGAAAATAATATCAATGACGATATTGATTTTGTGATTTATTCGTCAGCGTATAAAACTGATAAAAATCCTGATTTGATTGTCGCGATTAGAAAAAATATACCGTGTATTTTGTATACTCAGGCTTTGGGGCAATACAGCAGTCTTTTTTATTCCTGTGGTGTTTGTGGTGTTCATGGAAAAACTTCCACAACCGGTCTTGTTGGGACTATTTTGAAGGAACTTGATTTACCTGTGCAGGTGCTTGTTGGTTCAAGAATAAAATCATTTGGAGATTCATGCACTTTTACAAGTGATTTGTTTACTGATTTTCATAATCAAAAAAGCTCTGAAAAAAAATCTGTTTTTGTGGCAGAAACATGTGAGTATCAGCGTCATTTTATGCAGTTTGAACCAAAAAATATTATTTTAACTTCTGTGGAAAGTGACCATGAAGATTATTATCCGACTTTTAAGGATATTCAAAATGCTTTTGTTGATTATTTGTGTAAACTTCCTTGTGGCGGTAACGTGATTTACTGTGCTGATGATAAAGGGGCGTGCGAAACTGTTCAGATTGTGAAAAATGAGCGAAAACGCGACGATTTAATTTTTATTCCTTATGGTGTTTCCTGTGATGATTCTTGCGATTTTAAAATCAATTTGGGTGAGATAAAAGATGGTGCAAGTCATTTTAAATTAAATTTTTTTGAAAAAAAGATGAATGATACGAATTGTAGTGACGCTGGAGATGGAAATTCAGCATGCAAAGGTTATTTGCCTGGTGTTGATGGTAAAAAATCACTGGATTTTAGAATTTGCGTGCCAGGTCATCACGAAATTCTAGATGCAGTTGCGGCTATTGCCCTTTCGTGTACAATTTTAAAATATTTTGGAAAAAATCCTCTTGATTATTATAAACAGATTGCTGATGGAGTTTCAAAATTTTCTGGTGGTAAGCGTCGCAGTGAGATTATCAAAAAAACAAACATAAATGGAAATGATGTAATTGTTATCGATGATTATGGTCATCATCCAACAGCGGTGAATACTACTTTGCAGGGATATAAAGAATTTTATGGCGACAGAAAAATAATCGTAGATTTTATGAGTCATACTTATTCTAGAACGCAAAGTCTTCTTGATGAATTTTCAAAATGTTTTTCATATGCTGATGAAGTAATTTTGCATAAAATTTACAGTTCTGCCCGTGAAAATCCAGAAGATTTTGAAATAACTGGAAAAACTCTGTTTGAAAAAGTAAAAGAGAATTACAGAAATCCTGAAAATGTTTTTTACTTTGAAGAAGTTCTTGATGCAAAAGATTTTGTTTTGAATGAACTTGCAAAACCTCTGGAGAAAGGAAAAAATGGCTATCTTTTTGTAACGATGGGAGCCGGAGACAATTGGAAACTGGGACAGGAAATATAATTTTGGGAGATATATATGATTTCGATGACAGGTTATGGATATAGTGAAATAAATTACGAAAATGCGGTTATTAGCGTAGAAATAAAATCTGTGAATTCTCGGTTTTTAGATTTGTCTGTAAATTTACCTCCATATTTAAATGCAATTGAAAGTTTTTTTAGGAATTTGATAATAAAAAATATTTCGCGTGGTAAAGTTGATGTTTTTATTCGTGTGAAAGAACTTGAAAGTGATGCTCAAATTGTTGCAGATACAAAAATTGCACAAAGTTATTCTGAGGCAATCAAGCAGGTTGCAAAAGCAATCGGTTATGATGAAAACAATATTCCACTTTCTTTGATTTTAAGTCAGACTGGTGTTTTGAATACAAATAAAAACTATGATGTTCAAGATTATCAAAAAAAGATTGAACCGGTTTTTCAAAATGCACTTGAAATCTTTTTGTCTGATGCAAAAAGAGAAGGAGAAAATTTAAAAGCAGATTTAAAACAAAAACTTTCAAAACTTGAAGAATGTGCTGACTTTTTTGAACAATGGCAACCAAAAATGGAAGAGATTTTCAAACAGCAGATTGTTTCACGATTTAACGAACTTCTTGGTGAACAAGTTGATCAAAATAGAATTATGACTGAAGTAGCCGCAATGCTTGTAAAATATACTATAAACGAAGAAATTGTTCGATTAAAAAGTCACATAAAAGCTATGAAACAAGAAATGGAAAATCCGTTTCCAGGAAAAAAACTTGATTTTATTTGCCAGGAGATGAATCGGGAGATAAACACAATAGGCAGTAAAAATCAGTTTGCAGAAGTTGGCGCAATGGTCATCTGTGCAAAAGATTCCTTGGAAAATATAAGAGAACAGAGTAAAAATATTGCATAGATTATCGGTAAAAGCTATATCTCATGGAATTATCAGCAGCGAGGATCTTAAAAACTGTCTTTTTTTCTAAAGTTTTTTAATAGGAGCTTTAAACGACATTTTTCGTGGAGTTTGAATATTCTCAAATTGTATTAAGTAAGTTTTTTTTACTGAATCAATTTCAAGAATTTTTCCATTTCCCAGAATATTGTGGGTCACTTTATCACCAGGGGATAAATCAATTAATGCTTCCATTTTTTCAAGATTTTTATCACTTTCTTCTATATAATTGCGAGATTTTTGTTTTAATGAATCTGAAAGTTCTACTTTATAGTCAAGAAAACAATCATCAACATCGAATATAAATCGTGAAGGAAACCTGAATCCGTATGCTTCTGAAAAACCTTCTGCTTCAGTAAGATAAAGCCTTTGTTCCGCACGAGTGTAGCCGACAAATGCCAGTCTGCGTTCTTCTTCCATTGCTGAAAGTGAATCAATTTTTTTACTTGGAAACATATTTTCGTTCATGCCTGCTATAAAAACAAATGGAAATTCAAGACCTTTAGCTGCGTGAATTGTCATAAAATTTACTTTGTTTTTATTCACATTTAAATCTGAATTAGAATAAAGTGCAACATGTGAAAGAAAATTTTCTAGATTACATTCTTCGCCGCAGGAAACTTCATATTCATAAATTGCCTGTTTTAGTTCAGCAAGATTGTCCAGGCGTTCCTGCGAACCTTCTGTGCGGAGCATTTTTTCATATCCGCTTGAATTCAAAAGATGAGAAAAAAGCTCTGAAATCTGCATGTTTTCGTAAGATTTATTGTAATCGTCGATTAATTTTATAAAATTTTGTGCCTGTGTATTTGCGAAAAGTTCATTATCAACATTTATTTTTAAAGCATCAAAAAGTGAACCGCCATGATTTTCCACATATTCTTTTAAAAAACGAATTCGACGTTCTCCGATATTTCGTTTTGGCACGTTGACAATTCTTAAAAACGACAAATCATCTTTAAAAGCAATCATTCTGAGGTAACAAAGCGAATCTTTGATTTCAATTCTTTCAAAAAATGGAAGCCCCGAAAAAAGTGTGTAGTCAATCTTTTTTTCCTGAAAAACTTCTTCGATGGAACGACTGATATAATGAGCGCGAAACAAAACTGCAATTTTGTCACCAGAAACTCCATTTTCCATAAGTTTTTGACATTCATCGGCGATAAATTGTGCTTCCTGATTTGCAGATTTTGCATGAAAATAAACAGTTTTTGCAAAAAATGGATTTTTATTTTCGGATATTACAGGAATTAAATCTTTTTTGATTCTATTTTTGTTTTTTTGAATTAATGAATTTGCTGTCTGGATAATTTGTGGCGAAGAACGATAATTTTTTAGCATAAAAATTGTCTGAACATTAGGAAACTGTTTGTCAAAATCAAGTAAATATTTAACGCTTGCACCACGCCATGTATAAATTGTCTGGTCAGGATCTCCTACTATAAAAAGATTTTTATGATAATCACAAAGAACTTCCATCAGTTGATATTGTATTTCATCAATATCCTGAAATTCGTCTATCATAATATATTCAAGTCGCTGCTGCCATTTTAAACGTATTTCTTCATTTTCTTGAAAAATATAAAGTGAAAATTTTATCAGATCATTATAATCAAGTCCAAAACATTTTTTTTGCTGATAAAGATAGCCGTAGAAAATAATTTCATCAGTTTTCTTTGCATTCAGATATTTATTATGAATTTCGTCTAATGACATATTGATTAAATCATAATAATATTTTGGAATTTCTTTGAGTTTTTTCATTTCAATCATATCGCGTGCATTTGAAAAAGTCATTTCGCGCAATGTCAGGCCCCGTTCTTCATATATTATCTGAAGCATTGCATTGATATCTGAATTGTCTAAAACAAGAAAACTTTTTGGAAAGCTTACGGCATTTGAATCTTCTTTAAGAACACTTACACAAAAACTATGAAAAGTACAGATGTAGCCTGTATCGTTATCGCCAGTGAGTTTTTTTATTCTTGAACGCATTTCGTTTGCAGCTTTGTTTGTAAATGTTACGCATAAAATATTTGAAGGCATAATCCCAATTTCATTTACAAGATATGCAAAGCGGTGAGTCAAAGCACGAGTTTTTCCAGAACCCGCTCCTGCAATTACTCTGATAAAACCTTCTGTAGAAGTGACTGCAAGTTTTTGTTCTTCATTTAAATTATCAATCATTATTATGTCCCTGACAAATAATATCTGACATTGATTATAACAGTTTATTCCTTTTCCTGCGACATCATTTTCCTGCTATATTGTAAAAAAAACATTAAAACATTATAATACTAGCACATTTTTTTAATGAGGTTTTTTTTATGAACAGAAGACTTATCACATCAGCATTGCCTTATGTTAATAATATTCCGCATCTTGGAAACTTGATTCAGATGCTTTCAGGCGATGTTTTTGCACGTTTTTGCCGAAACAGAGGTTATGATACATTATATATTTGTGGAACTGATGAATATGGAACTGCAACAGAAACAAAAGCAATAGAAGAAAACAAAACACCACGTGAACTTTGTGATTTTTACTATAACGAACACATAAAAATTTACGACTGGTTTCATATCAATTTTGATAAATTTGGTCGTACTTCAAATGAACAATGTACCGAAATCACTCAAAAACTTTTTAAGGATCTTGATGATGCAGGTCTTATCAAAGAACATGTGAATAAACAGCTTTTCTGCCCAAAATGCAATATGTTTTTGGCAGATAGATATGTTGACGGAACTTGTCCGAAATGCGGTTCTGTAAAAGCAAGAGGTGATCAGTGTGATGATTGTGGTGCGCTACTTGATCCAATCGAATTGAAAGATCCAAAATGTCATACTTGTGGGTCAACTCCAGAAGTTCGTGAAACAAAACATTTGTATATTGATTTACCAAGTCTTAGTTCTAAGCTTGATGAATGGATGGCAAAAACAAGTATCGAAGGACAATGGGCAGACAATGCAATTAATATCACAAAAGCATGGATTCGCGATGGCTTGAATGAACGTGCAATAACACGAGATTTAAAATGGGGTATTCCAGTTCCAAAAGCTGGTTATGAAAACAAAGTTTTTTACGTTTGGTTCAATGCTCCAATTGGTTATATGTCTATTACAAAGCAACTTGCAGATGAACTTGTAAAACAAGGCAAACAAAGTTTCGACTGGAAATCATGGTGGCTTCCTTCTGAAAGTGAAGAGGCGAAAAATAAGGATAAAGTTGACCTGTTTCAGTTTATTGGAAAAGATAATATTCCTTTTCATACAGTTATTTTTCCATGTACTTTGCTTGGTTCACCTCATGACTGGACAAAACTTTATCACATGTCTTCAACCGAATACATGAACTACGAGAATGGAAAATTTTCAAAAAGTCGTGGTGTGGGAGTCTTTGGAACAGACGCGATTGAAACTGGTATTCCTGCCGATGCATGGCGTTTTTACATTTTCTATAATCGTCCTGAAAAACAGGATTTTCAATTTACATGGAAGGATTTTATGGAAAAACTCAACAGCGAGTTGATTGGAAATCTTGGAAATCTTGTAAACAGAACTCTTTTATTTGTAAATAAATATTATGATAACAAAGTTCCACAGTCTGAAATTGACGAAGAACTTTGGACAAAAGTAAAGGAACTTGAAAAAAAAGCTACAGATTATCTTGAATGGGCAGAATTAAAAGATGCTTTCAGAACCATGTTTGAAATTTCTGACATCTGTAACAAAAAATTCCAGGCTGCAGAACCATGGAAAACAAGAACTACTGACCCTGAAACTGCACAGAAACTCATTTATAATTTGTGTTATGTAATCAAAGATTTAATGATTATGATGAATCCATATATGCCACAGTATACTCAAAAAATTATGTCATATTTTGGAAAGACAATTCAAGAGTCAAAAGTAGGAATGGAAACATTAAAAGGTTACACATGGAATGATTTGGGTGTAAATGGTGAACTTACAACTGTGTCACCAACAGAAGTTTATTTTAAACCTCTTGATCAGAAAACAATGCTTGCATTCCGAGAAAAATTTGGTGGAAATCAAAAAGAAAGAAATGAATCTGCTGATAAAAAATCTGCTGAAAAAAAAGTCAAAAAATCTGAAAAGAAAGAACCTGTTGTCCTTCCTGTTGAAAAACAGGCTGAGTTTTTTAATCAGAATATTGAACTGACAGTTGCAAAAATTGTTGATGTCAAACCAAATCCTGAGGGTGAAAAACTTTACATCGAAACTTTGGATGATGGAAGTTCTGTTCCTCGCGTTATTCAGTCAGGTCTTAGAATGTTCCTTAAGGAACAAGAACTTCTTGGCAAGCATATTATCGTTGTTAGCAATCTTGCACCAAGAACAATGCGTGGCGTTGAAAGTCGTGGAATGCTTCTTGCTGGTCATTACAATGATGAAAATGGTAAAGAATGTGTAGAAGTGCTTGATGTAAGTTGGGCAAAACCTGGAACAAAAATTGTTTTGGAAGGTAGCGATGTTAATACCATTAAAAAATCTGAAATTTCTGGTGATGAATTTTTTGCAGTAAGTATAAAT
>CAMEET010000094.1 GCA_945915085.1 uncultured Treponema sp.
AAAATCTTGCAATTTCTGACAGAAAAGTGGGGAATTAATCTTTACAAGTTACAATAAGAAAACTTGTTGTCATATTTATTTAAACTACCGTGCATTAGTTTCCGATAGATTAATTATGGGTAGGAAAAATATTTCTCAGGAAAAAATCATTCAGGCGTTTCTGGCTAGTGCTTTTGAAAAAAGTGCAGGCGCAACTAGCCTTTCTGATATTGCTGATTATCTTGAAATCAAGAAAGCTTCTCTTTACAATCATTTTCAAAGTCGGGACGCAATGTACGATGCTGCGGTTTATCACTGCGGAAAATGCATTGAAAAAATCAGTTTTTTACCAGAAAAATCGCTTGAAAACATCAAAACAAACAAATCATCTGCTTCTCAAATCTTCAAAAAGCTGATTACAAGATATTTTGAATTATACGACAGCGAGCCATTATTCCAGGTGTACACTTTTATCCACACAGAACAATATTTTAATGCTGAAGCATTACAAATTGTCGAAAAAGAAATTAAAAAAATCAGTGAAGAAATCACTACAATTTTAAAAAATCTGATGGAAGCAAAAAAACTCCCAGAAAAAACTGAAAAGGAAACAAAAGAACTTGCCACTTCCATAACATCCGTGATTCTTCAGCAAAGGGATTTTTACATTGCAACACGAAAAGAAACTGTCAGACAAAATCCAGATTGCGGAGCCGGAAGCCTTTTTGCACTTCCAACCGACCAGAAAGCTTTAAATAACGCAGGGAAACTTGTCGAAAATCTGATTAAATTTATAGAATAACAAATATCAAAAAATCACGGACAAACTGCCTGATTCATTCTTCTCAAAACATATTTTGGAGTTTTCAGATTAGTTTTCAAGAAAAATTCTGATAAATCTTCTTTATATAATCAGTATATTCACCATTTTTCTCCCTCACAATCAACGGCAATTCATTTTTTAATCCAGGCTGAGCATTTTTTCTGGCTTCAATTAAAACCAGATTTGGTTCCTTATCAATAAACGGATAAATAAATTGCATTCGCTTGGGTTCCAAATTATATTTTTGTAGTGATATAAAAATTTCCGGGAGTCTAAATGGTCTGTGAATCATGCAAAAAGTTCCATGCGTTTTCAAAAGATAATCAGCAGCAGAAATTACATCATTAAGCGTACACAAAATTTCATGTCTCGCAATTGCTTTTGGTTCATTAGGATTTTGTTTTCCATGATTAAAAATCATATATGGAGGATTACAAGTGACAACTTCAACAGAATGTTTACCAAAAAAATGTGAAATTTTTTTTAAATCGTTATTAATAATCTGAATTTTTTCAGAAAGATGATTTTCAAAAACGCTTTTCACAGCAAGTTCTGCTGAATGTTTTTGAATTTCAACACCAAAAATTTTTCCTTCAGTTATTTTTTTTTCAACAAGAAGCGGAATAATACCATTTCCTGTACACAAATCCACAAGAGAATCCTTTTTTTTAATCACTTTTCCAGCAAAATCCGATAAAAGAACCGCATCAATACCAAACTGAAAACCTTCATCGTTCTGAAAAATTTTATTTCCATTCAAAAGAGTATCAACGCGTTCCACATAATCTCCCACAAGAAAACTACATTTTATAAAAATTATATTGATATAAAAATAGCATTTCAACTAAAAAAAATAAATTTTTGCCACATTCACTATTGACAATTTAATAAAAAAAGAATAGTATATGTATCTACAAGCGGATGTCATATAACGGCTTATTATCTCAGCCTTCCAAGCTGATGACGAGGGTTCGACTCCCTTCATCCGCTCTCAAGTCTCCTTCGTCTAGTGGTTAGGACATCGGGTTTTCATCCCGACAACAGCAGTTCAATTCTGCTAGGAGATGTTTTTTAATACTTTTACCAAAAGTCCAAATCCTTTTTCAGCCCAAACTTGGGCTTTTTTTTTGCCTTTTAACACTTCATTGCTCACGCCAAACTGATAATCAGTAGAAATCACAGCATTATCAAGCGGATATTTAGCATCAGTGATATTAACTCCTTCCAGAGAGCCGTCAATGCAAAGAACCGAAAAATACCCAAATTCAGACGAAATTTCTTCAGGCTGATTGTCAAAAACACAAATTTCAGAAAAATCATCAACCAAAACAGCCTGTTTTCCCATTTTTTTAAGATAAAGAAGAACAGAAATGTTCACCAGCGAATGATCAAATCTGTTCCCCAAAACTCCAAAAAATTTAAAACTTTCAAATCCGCGTCGACAAGCCTCTTTTACAGCAAAAAACACATCAGTATCATCTTTTTCACAAGGAAGCTTAATTATTTCAACGTTTTCATGCAGATTTTCAGGCAAATCAGAAAAATCAAAAGAATCAAAATCACCAATAATTAAATCTGGAGCTATATCCAAAACTTTTTGATGCACAAGTCCACCATCACAAAAAATAAAATAATCATCAGAAGAAATATATTTTTTAACAGTTTCGTAACTCTTTATTGGAGCAGCCCCAAAAATAACAGCAGTTTTCATAAATTCCTAAAAACCCCGATTAAAGTTTATCAGCAATATCATAAATCAACTGCTCAGATTTTTCCCAACCCAGGCAAGGATCAGTGATAGATTTTCCATAACAGCCTTCACCGATTTTCTGACATCCGTCTTCAATATAACTTTCAATCATAAAACCTTTTACAAGATTTTGAATTCGCTGATTATGGCGGCAGGAATTCAGAACATCCATCACAATTCTAGGTTGCTCAAAAGGATTTTTATTCGAATTCGAGTGATTAGTATCAATAATAACAGCCGGATTTTTCAACTTCTTAGCTTCATAAGCATCACAAAGGCGAATCAAATCTTCATAATGATAATTCTGCTGATTATTTCCATGCTTATTTGTAGAACCACGCAAAATCGCATGACAATGATCATTACCTTCAGAACGAACTTCCCAACCACGATAAATAAAAGAATGTTGATGCTGGGCAGCCAGAATAGCATTAAGCATAACAGAATAATCACCGCTTGTAGGATTTTTCATTCCAACAGGCACTTCAATTCCACTCGCAGTCAAACGGTGCTGCTGGTCTTCCACAGAACGCGCTCCTACCGCAACATAACCCAAAATATCATCAAGATACTGATAATTTTCAGGATAAAGCATTTCGTCCGCAAAAACAAAACCAGTTTCTTCCACAGCACGCATATGCATTCGGCGGCAGGCAACAATTCCCTTAAACAAATCAGGTTTTGCTTCAGGGTCAGGTTGATGAAGCATTCCTTTATAACCTTCTCCAGTAGTTCTAGGTTTGTTCGTGTAAATTCGAGGAACAAGCAGAATTTTGTCTGCAACTTTTTCCTGCACAGACACAAGACGATTCATATAATCCAAAACCGCATCTTCATTATCTGCAGAACAAGGTCCGATAATCAAAATCATTTTATCAGACCTGCCTTCAAACACAGCCTTAATCTCGTTACGCTTTTCTTCCACAATTTTGCTGACTTTTCCAGTCACAGGATATTGCTCTTTAACCTCAGCCGGAATAGCCAGCCTTCTTTCAAAATCCATATTCATAGTATTAAAAAACTCCTTATTTTTTCATTTTTTTTTCAATATTAATACAAAATTAATAACAAGGACGTGCTCCTCCGCTACGCTTCGGGTCGCTATGTCCGCCCTTCGCTAACGCTCATCCGCTTCCCTCGCTTCGCTCAGTCCAGTGGACTGCTTCGCAGGGGCTCCCAGCGCTCACGTTTTTACAGCCTTTCAACCTTCACTCCAAGACTTGAAATATCATCAAAATATCCTGGATAACTTTTGCTCACCGCATGTGCATCGTTGATTTTTCCACCAGTCACACTAAGCAAAGTGGAAAGAGCCATCACAATTCTGTGGTCGTTGTAACCCTGAATCATTTCCTGCGGTTCACAAATTTTGCTTTTTTTAATCACAATCTGGTTTTCAGAATACTCAGACTCCACACCAAATTTTGCAAGTTCTTCGCACATTATTTTTCCACGATTGCTTTCTTTTATGGCAAGCCGTTTGGTGCCGGTAAAAGTAGCTCCGTTGAAAAATGCAGCAGCCACAAACAGAATTGGTCCCAAATCAGGACAATCGCAAATATCCAAAACAGGGCAGCCATTTTTTATACTTTCAAACATTGTTTTGTACACTTTGTCACCCTGAAGACTATTTTCATTCAATCCCAAAACCTGAACATTTCCGCCAATATAATTAAAAATCTCCAAAAAAGCCGCATTTGAATAATCACCTTCAACCGCAACATTTTTTGCAATATATTTTTGATTTCCTTTCACAAAAAGTGTAGTATCGTCTTTCCATTCAACTTTTACTTCAAAATCGCGCATCGCCTGAATCGTCAAGTTTATGTAAGAACGACTTTCTACGGAACCTGTCAGTTTAATCTCACTGTCACCTTCCAGAAGAGGCAACACAAACAAAAGTCCTGTAATAAACTGGCTGCTTATATCGCCAGGAATTTCAAAAATTTCTGGTTTTAACCCAAATTCGCAGGATTTTTTGTCATTTTTAACTGAATTTTCAATATTTTTCCGCGAAATTTCAAGTTTTCCGCCATTTTCAGTTTGTTTTTTTTCAAACAAAATTCCGCTTTTTTCGCACAAATTTTCATAAATCGAAAGAGGGCGCATCATCAAAACTTTACTGCCTGTAAACGTAATTTTTTCACCAGGTTTTGCAAAAATCATTCCCATTGGAATAAAAAAACGCAAAGTGCTTCCGCTTTCCCTGCAATCAAAGCAAGTTTTAGAGTCCAAAACAATGTTTTTCGCCCCACAAATTTTTACTGAATCAACAAAAACCTCTACTTTTGCACCAAGCTGCTTTATACAATCAAGAGTTGCCAGAATATCCTGCGAAAAATCGACATTCGTTACGTGACTTTCCCCTTCTGCCAAAGCCGCACAAATGAGCATTCTATGTGCAAGACTTTTTGACGGAGGAGCTTTAATTGAACCTTTTGCGACACTTTTTCCCTCAAAAACAGCAATATCCTGTTTTTTTAGATTATTTTTTTCAGAAATTTGTGAATTTTTCAATTTTTTGCAATCATTTTCCAATCCAGCCTTTTTGATGATTTTTTTTGCAACATTATCTGGATAGTCATTTGCATCAATGATTTCATCTGCACACGCTTTGTAGATTGGATAACGCACTTCAAACAGTTTTTTGATTTTGTCAGCACTGTTCGCAGTAGGTCTGTCGCTTGTTGGCAAAAGTTTTTGTAAAGGACGATTGATAAAATAAACTCTGCCATTTTTCTTTAAACTGTGAATATTTTCCTCACGCAAAACTGCACCGCCGCCAGTGGAAATTACACAGCCAGTTTTTTGTGAAACTTCTTTTATCACTTGCGTTTCAAGATTTCTAAAATATTCTTCACCGTCGTGAGCAAAAATTTCAGAAATCTGACGATTTTCTTTTTTTACCAGTTCAACATCGCAATCTATAAATTCTCTTTGCGTCATTTTGGCAACAAGTTTACCAACCGTTGTTTTTCCACAAGAAGGCATTCCCACCAGAACAATGTTTTCTTTTCTTCCCAAAATCGTAGAAAAAATTTCCAGCGCTTTTTGGTTATCAACAGTCTTTCCAAAAAAGAATTCTGCCGCTTTTACAGCCTGCATCACAAGCATAAAAAGTCCGCCTTCCGCTTTTAATCCTCGAGTCTTAGCTTCCAAAATCAGTTCTGTACAGTTTGGATTATAAATTGCATCCACAACCCCTTCGAGATTCGAAAATTTTTCAAGAGAGATTGGTTTTTCATCACCTTTTGGAAACATTCCGCATGGAGTTGTGTTCACAATTACGTTTGTTTCAGTTTTAGTCAGAGCTTCATCATAAGAAATTACAGAAAAACCATTTTCCAGACCACCTGCATGACGACTCACTATACAAATGCTTTTTGCGCCCAAATCTTTGACTAATGCCGAAGCAGTTTTGCAAGTTCCTCCAGTTCCAAGAATCAAAACATTTTTTCCACAAACATCCAGATTTATTTTTTCAAAAAGAGATTTCATTCCGTAATAATCTGTGTTATATCCAAAAAGTTTTCCATCCTTATTTACAATTGTGTTTACAGCTCCAATCGCTTTTGCAGCATCATCAATAAAATCAAGATAAGGAATGACATCCTGTTTGTATGGAATTGTTACGTTAATAGCTTTGAAATCTTTTTTTTCCATAAACTGATTAAGAGAATCGCGTGGAATTTCTTTGAGCTGATAGTCATAATCACCTATCAGATTATGAATGTCTTTTGAAAAACTATGACCTAACTTTTCACCAATCAATCCATATTCCATTAGTTTTTCCTCCAGAAATTTCCTTTTTCACCAAAAAAATCAGTTCCAAAGCGACCGGCAAGTGCATCATAAATCACAAAAGAAGCAACGCTGTCAACCACAATTCTTGCACGATGAATAATTGCAGGATCGTGACGCCCTTGAATATTCAGTTTCGCATTTTCATTTTTGGACATATCAATAGTATCTTGAGTTTTATAAATCGAAGGTGTAGGTTTTACGGCGCAACGAAACAAAATCGGCATACCATTTGAAATACCTCCATTTATGCCACCGTTGTGATTCGTTTTTGTAATGACTTTTGATTTTCCATTATCCTGCACAATTTGCAAAGAATCATTGAATTCGCTTCCAAAAGAATCCACCATATCAAAACCATCACCAAACTGAACTCCTTTGATGGCTGGAATACTGAACAGAGCATACGAAAGTTCACTTTCCAAAGTTCCAAACCAGGGTTCGCCCACACCAGCCGGCATTCCCAAAATCACAGATTCCAAAACTCCACCAACACTGTCCCCCTCAGCTGCAATTTTTTCAGCAAGAGTTTTCATCTGCTCAGATTTATCAGCATCAAGAACAGGGAAATTTGTACCACCCAAAAAATCAATATCCTTCTGATAGTCTTCAAAATTTCTATCTTTAATGCCGCCAAGACTTTTAATGTGCGTACCAATTTTTATTCCCTTTTTTTCAAGTTCAGGAATGATAATTCCCCCTGCAGCCACAAGTGCTGCCGTTATTCTGCCACTAAAATGTCCGCCACCACGAAAATCCTGAAAACCGTGATATTTAACATTTGCTGTATAATCAGCATGACCTGGACGAGCTAAAGTTGCAGTTTTTTCATAGTCTTTACTGTGCTGCACAGAATTTGGAATCAGAATAGTAAGTGGAGTTCCTGTTGTTTTATCATTAAAAACACCGCTTGCCAGAATAAATTCATCGGTTTCAACTCTTTTTGTAGAAATTTTTCCACTTGGTCTTCTCAAATCTAGCTGATGATTAATAAAATCTTTATTCACGTCAATTCCAGGAGCAATTCCATCCAAAACCACTCCGATATAAGGCCCGTGACTTTCTCCAAAAATTGTAACACAAAAATTTTCTCCAAGCGTATTTTTCATATTTTCCTCATTATGAATTAGTGTAACTTTTTATCAAGATTATAAGAACCTAAAACTTTAAGCATTTGACATTTATCAGCAAGTTCTTTTAACATTTTCTGAGAATTTTCCGACGAAAGTTTTCCTTCTGCTTCAACATAAAAATAATATTCCCATTGAGAATCTTTTAACGGACGACTTCGCACAACTCTCATATTAAATCCATATTTTCCAATTACATCCAAAACTTTTACAAGCGAACCGGATTCATTTTTCACTACAAACATCATAATGAAAGTTCCATAATCTTCTTTTGTGATGATTTCTTCCTGCACTTTTGAAAAAACAGCAAATCTTGTAGTATTAAAAGAATTTTCATTAATATTTGAAGCCAAAACTTCAAGCCCATAAATTTTGGCCGTTTCAGCACTTGCAATAGCACCAATAGTTTTATCATCCATTTCAGCAACTTCTTTTGCTGCACGGGCAGTATTGCAAAATGATTTAGTTTCCCAATTGTGATTTAGAATAAACTTTTCACATTGTTCCAAAGCCTGATTATGACTGATGACACAGCGAATATCTTCGATTTTTGAACCTTTTACACCCAAAAGATTTTGCGAAACTTTCAGAGAATAAACACCGTTTACATAAAGTTTGCCCATAAACATCAAATCACTGACCTGACCAACCTCACCAGCATAACTGTTTTCAATAGGAAGAACAGCAACGTCACATTCACCATTTTCAACAGCTTCATAAGCCGCTTCAAAATTACCGTAAGGAACTAGGACAGCATCAGGAAAAATCTTTTTGGCAGCAATATTTGCAAAAGCACCTTCAATTCCACTGTAAGCAACTTTTGCACCTTCCAAAAGTTTGTGCTGATAGTTTTTTGAAATATCCATCAAATGCTGAATAAACTGAACATAATACGGCTGCAAATCAATGTTTTTGATATATTGAACACATCGGTCAATAACCTGCTTTTCCCTAGAAGAATCAAAAACCTGCATTCCATTCTTTTGCTTATAATTTGCAACCTGAACAACAAGATTCATGCGCTTTTCAAAAAGTTCAGCCATTTTTTCATCAATTTCGTTAATACCGCTTCGGGCAATTTCCAATTCAGTCATAATCACTCCAAATCATTTTTTTGCAAAAAAAAAACGGCTCCATTCCAGATAAAGAATAGAACCGCTTTCTGTTTATTTTTCAAACTAAAACTTGTTTTACGATTTCCGCTTTCTACACCTTATCTGTCAATTTCCATGCAACTGCAAAAGGAAAAAGCCTCAAAAGAGAAAAACG
>CAMEET010000095.1 GCA_945915085.1 uncultured Treponema sp.
TTCAGTGGAAAGATAAAGTATACGTTTCCTGGTCAGCAGAAGATGCATACATTGTTGAAGATATTAACAAGTAGTTTGCCATGAAAAATAACGACTCTAAAAACAAACAAAGTTTTCTGCTGAGATTGGCGGCTAAAGCTTCGCAATCAAAGCAGGCAGCCGAATATAAAACAAACCTCAAGAAAAAAACTGCAGGTCCTGCTTATGCATGGCCAATGGGAATTTGGTTTACATTGTTTTTTGTTGTACCTATTATAATTATTGTCTGCTATTCTTTTATGAAAAAAGACATGCACGGCGGAGTTCAAAAAGTTTTCACTTTGTCCGCATATAAATCTATTTTTGCAAAAGACAGCGACACAGGAAAATTTATTTATCTTCCTATTTTAGGTCGAACTTTATGGATGACTGTTGTTTCTACAATCATCTCGATTTTAATTGCACTTCCATGCGGTTATGCAATTGCAAGAAGTAAACATCAGACTGTTCTTTTGATTTTGGTAATCATTCCGTTTATGACGAATTCTCTCATCAGAATTTTTGCATGGCAATCAATTCTTGGGCAGGATGGTCTTTTAAATCAGATTTTCAAATTTTTTGAATCTTTCTGGCATTTTATTTTCAGAGATAACGACTGGACTTTTGTACCGCACAAATTTATGTACACAAAAAGTGCTGTCATTCTTGTAAGCATCTACATGTATCTGCCTTATGCAATTCTTCCTGTTTTTACTTCAATAGACAGATTTGATTTTTCACTTCTGGAAGCAGCAAGAGATTTGGGGGCAACAAAATTCCAATCAATGATTAAAATTCTTCTTCCAGGCATAAAAAGCGGCATTGTAAGTTCAGTAATTTTTACATTTATCCCGATTTTTGGAAATTACACTGTTCCTCAGCTTGTGGGAAGTACAAAAAGTTATATGCTCGGAAACATCATCATGGATCAGATTCAAAAAGCACGTAACATTCCGCTTGCATCAGCTTTCTCAGTTCTGCTTACGATTATCACGATGGCAGCAATTCTGTTTATGCTTGCTTCTGAAAAACGCGAAAAAAATCTGAATAAAACAAAGAAATAATCATACTTTTGATTTAAAAGTGAGGTTTTTATATGGAATTTTTATCTTCTTTAATAGTAGAAAAACTTCGAAAAAATCATCCAAAATCTGAAAATTTCCGTCATGCAAAACGCAACTGGAAAAAAAGAGCACAGACTTTTTCTTTTTCAAACTTTACATTGTGTTTGACATTTTTATTTTTGTATATTCCGCTTTTTGTAATCATCGTTTTTTCATTCAACAAATCAGAAGGAGCAAATTTCACTGGATTTTCTTTCAGATGGTATGAAGAATTGTTCCTAAATTCTGGTGATTTATGGATGTCGCTTTTATATAGTGCAATTGTAGCATTATCTTCAGCTATGATTGCAACAATTTTTGGAACTTTGGCTGCAATCGGCATCAGCTGGTATAGATTTTTTGGAAGAAACTACATTCAATCGGTTAGTTTTTTACCAATGGTTTTGCCTGAAGTTATTATGGGTGTTTCGCTTTTGATTTTCTTGAGCGGAATAAATATGAATCTTGGACTTGGAACAATTATCATAGCTCATGCAACATTCTGTCTTCCATTTGCATATCTTATGGTCAGCTCCAGAGTTGATGAATTTGATTATTCGATTATAGAAGCAAGTCATGACCTTGGTGCAAATGAAACTCAGACGCTTTTCAAAGTAATCATTCCTGCAATTATGCCTGGAATTATGAGCGGTTTTATGATGAGTGTCACTTTATCAATAGAAGATTTTGTAATCACTTCGCTTGTAAACGGGAATGTAGAAACTCTTCCAATTTTTGTTTACAATATGATTCGTCATGGTGTAAGTCCTGTAATCAATGCACTTTCATTTGTTTTGATTATGATTATTTGTTTCATTGCAATTTTACTGCGCAAAGGACTTAAATCGTTTGCAGCAGCTCATTAAAATTCTGGAATTTTCTGGTGTTTTCCTGTAAAATTCTGCATATTCTATTTTACGAGGTGTGATATGAAAATCACTTCTAAAATTATTTTAATGGCAGGAATGATTCTTGCATCTTTGGGTTTTTCTTCATGTGAAAAAAAACAGGTTTTAAAACTTTACAGCTGGACTTATTACACACCAACTGATGTTGTTGCAGATTTTGAAAAAGAATTCAATTGTAAACTCGTAGTTTCTGAATATGATTCAAATGAAACTATGTTCAATAAACTTGTAAATGGCGGTGCAAAAAGTTTTGACATCGTAGTGCCTTCTCAGGATTATGTTTCTATTTTGATGAAAAAAGGCATGCTCCAACCAATCGTGCAGGAAAAATTCACAAATAAAGACAAAATAAATCCTAAACTCCTGGAAAAAATTACTTATGACCCAAAAATGGAATATGCAGTTCCATATTATTTTGGTGCAGCCGGAATCAGCGTAAACAAAAAGAAAGTTCCAGGTGGAAATTATGAACGCACATGGAACATTTTTGCAGATTCCAAGTTCAAAGGTCATGCTTCTATGATGGATGATTACCGTGAAGTTTTGGGCGATGCTTTAATGTATCAGGGTAACAGTGTCTGCACAACAAATGAAACTGAATTAAAAAAAGCAGTTGATTTAATCAAAACAAGTTGGCTTCCAAATATTATAAAATTTGATGCAGAAGGATTCGGAAAAGATTTTGCACGTGGCGACCTGTGGCTTTGTCAGGGGTATGCAGAAGTAATTTATGGTGAAGTCCCAGAAGAAGAATGGGATTCAACAATTGATTTCTTTATTCCTGAAAATGGAGGTCCTTCTTATCTTGACAGCATGTGCATTTTGAAATATTCCAAAAATGCGGAACTCGCAACTGAGTTTATAAACTTTATTCATCGTCCTGAAAATTATGCAAAATTTCTTGATTTCTTCAGATTCCCTTGTTATGTAAATCTTGAAGCAGAAAAATTCCGCACTACTACTCCTATGTATCCTGCAGAAATTATGGATAAATGCGAACTCAAAAACGATTTAGGTGATTTTTTGGAAATTTATTATAATTATTGGGAAAAAATCCGCATTTCAAACTAAATTTTAATTGATTTATAAAAATATCGGCTCTGAACACTTTTTGTAGTTCAGGGCTATTTTTTTTCAAACAAAAGTCCTTAAAAATATAAAAATTTAAAACTCGACAACAGCCATATTAGAATATATAATAATAATTTATCTGAGAGAATCATCTATTTACAAATAAAAAATCATTACAAAACAGTTTTTCTGGGAGGCGTGATAAAAAAATACATCCGTGTAAGTTTTATCACACAAGTTTATTTCGTGCGTTGCACTTCATAAAATTGGATTCGGTGCCTCCATGCGATACACATAAATATGTTAAGCTAACGCGATGTTTTTTCTGGGAGCAGATTATGGATATTAATTTTAAAATCATTCTAGACAACATTCCTACACCTGTAATTGTCTCAACACCGATAAAAGAAGATTCCGGCAAAGTTTCAGATTTTGAAATTTCTTACGTAAATGAAGAAGTTAAAAAAGCAATAGGATATATAATTAAAGACTGCAAAAAATGGTCAGAATTTGAAAATGAAATTACATCTGATGTACCGTGGTTTAAAATGGCTCTTGATGCAATGGCTGGACGAGATTATCCCGAAACAAAATATTTTTCTCCGTCAACCAAAAACTGGTACAAAATTGATATGAAATATCTTGCAGATCAGAAAAATGTAATTGTATTTTTTACAGACATCACTTCGGAACGTCAATATTATCAAAAACTCAAAGAATCTGCTATCACAGATGTTCAGACAGGATTTTTAAACAGAACTGGCTTCAACGAATCATTTAATATTGCTCTTGAAACTGCACGCTACAACAAAAAACATGCAGCACTTTTGATTTTGGATATTGACAACCTTCAAAGTATAAACGATTCACGCGGCTATGATGAAGGTGACAATCTTATTCTTGGTGTAAGCGAAGTGCTCAAACAGTTCGAAAATCATGGAGTTCAAATTTTCCGCTATGGCGATGACGAATTTGCTTTAATCATCAACAATTTTGATACAGAAGACAGTCTGGCAAACTTTATTGACTGCATTTATGAATCCTTCCAAATTAAACAGATAAGCGTTTCAGGTGGTATTTCATTTTTCCCATCAAATTCTGAACTTTCCGAAGAACTCATCCGTTTTGCTGATATGGCTTTACAATATGCAAAGAAAAACGGAAAAAATAATTTTACATATTTTGAACCTGACATGCAGCGTCTTTTCATTCAAAAATTAACGCTCCAGTCAAAAATGACAACTGCTCTACTTGAAAACTCATTCAGCCAATATTATCAGCCTCAGTTTGACATCAATACAGGAAAATTACGAGGCTTTGAGGCTTTAATCCGCTGGACAGATACAGAACTTGGTAACATTCCTCCTTCGATTTTTATTCCAATTGCCGAAGAAACTGGTCTTATCATTCCAATTGGCAGATGGATTTTACGCACAGCAGTAAAAACATTGAAAAACTGGCAGGAAAAATATCACTTTGATGGTGTAATGTCTGTAAATATTTCTCCAATTCAACTGTTGCAGGATAATTTCATTGAAGAACTTGACGAAATTGTGAGAAATGAAAAAATTGATCCGACACTTCTGGAAATTGAAATAACAGAAGGTGTTTTCATTCACAAAATGGAAGAAACTGTCGAAAAACTTAAAGCCATAAGAGAAAGAGGAATTCGAGTTTCCCTTGATGACTTTGGCACAGGCTATTCTTCTTTGAGTTATTTGCAGTCGCTTCCGTTGAACACTCTCAAAATCGACAAATCTTTTATCAACGATATTACTTCCAAAGACGGAGTGCAGGCAAATATTACAAGTTCCATCATTAAAATGGTTGGAAATATGGGACTAGAAACAATTGCAGAAGGCGTTGAATATCCGGAACAACTTGATTTACTCACGCATTTCAAATGCAATATCGTGCAGGGCTTTTTGCGCGGAAAACCAATGCCTCAAAAACTTTGCGACGATTATTTAAGTGGCGATGACAATGCTCTTCTCAAAAACAGCAAAGGGTAATTTTTAATTCTTTATAATCTGCGAAAGTGTTTCAAACAGTTTCTCAATAACTACAGGTTTTGAGATAAAACCGTTCATCCCTTTTTCAACTGCTTTTTTTCTGTCTTCTTCAAAAGCATTTGCTGTCATCGCTATTATCGGAATCGATGATTTCTCTTTATCTTCAAGAATACGGATTTTTGCAGTTGCCATGTATCCGTCAAGATAAGGCATTTGAATATCCATCAAAATCAAATCATAATAATGAGGTTCAGCTTTGCAAAGCATGGAAACACATTCCACGCCGTCGCCTGCTCTTTCAATCTGAAAACCAGCTTCTTTGAGAATCTCAATTGCTATTTCTGCATTTAAATCATTGTCTTCCGCCAGAAGAATTCTTTTTCCTTTGAAATCCAGTGCATAATCTTTTGGTTTAACATTTTCTTTGTAAACAAGCGAAGAATCAAGTTTTTCAAAAGGAATTTTGATTTTTACTTTTGTTCCCACTCCAACCTGACTTTCTATCTTGATTTTGCCGCCCATAACATCAAGAAGTTTTTTTGTAATTCCCATGCCAAGTCCAGTTCCCTGAATCTGATGAGAATAATTTGTTCGCTCTCGGGAAAAACTGTCAAAAATTTGCGGAAGAAAATCGCTGGACATTCCAATTCCAGTATCCTGTACAGTCACATTAAGTTCATGATTTTTTCCGTAATTTTCCTGTTTTTGTCTTACTTCCGCTTCAACATAAACTTTTCCGCCAGCCGCAGTATACTTTATGGCATTACTGACAACATTTGCAAGAATTTCTTCGACACGCACATGATCAATATTTGCAATAATTCCATCAAAACTGATATTAAACCTGTAATCAATTTGATTTTGTCTTGCATCTTCTTCAAAAAGCGAAAAAGCATTTTTTAAGATTTTTGAAAGTTCTGCAGGTTCATAATCAAGCGTGAGTTTTCCTTTTTCTATTCGAGTCATTTCAAGAACGCTGTTTATCAGCCGCAAAAGATAATCGCTGGAAGTTTTAATTTTTGAAAGATAATCCTGCAAAACTTCATTTTTTCCAATATTTTGCATAGCCAGTTCTGTAAATCCCATGATAGCATTCATCGGCGTTCTGATATCATGCGACATATTGAAAAGAAAAGTTGATTTTGCTCTATTTGCAGCTTCGGCATCATCTTTTGCTTTTGCAAGATCATTACTCAATTTGATTTCATCATCAATACAGCGCGACAAAGAGATTTCATGCATATCACCATCTTCGCCAGCCACAAAAACTACACGCGTATCCATCCAGTGAACTGTTTTGTCATCACCAATCTGACGATGTCTTAAAGAAAGTTCCTTTTCTCCACGCAAAAAAGCATCAATTTGATTTTGTCTCGAAAAAGTTTTGTAAAATGCTTCAGCTTCATCTTTATCTGGCAAAGTAAGGAGTCCGGCATTTATAAAATCATCCAAAGTTCCTTCCACACTCGCCGTTTTATTTATAAAACTGTCATACCTAATAATTTGATATCTGTTTTTCGTAAGATTTACTTCCGCAACAAGAGGATAAACTGTTCCTGCTGCCGCAACAACCATCTGAAGCTTTGTGCGCAGTTCTTTTTCATGCATGACCGTATCATCAACATTTCTAGTTCCAACAACTGCAACACGACTTCCATCATTTTTGGGAACGAACCAAACTTGAACTTCGCGATAATTCAAGCCGTGCTTTCCTTTTTTCTGATAATTGACAAAAAATTCTTTTTTGGAAGCCTTTAAATTTTCCACAGAAAGTGATTTTTTGAGAGTTTGACCTGTTTCTTCGGTTACCAAATCTTTTGTATAATGTTCAAGCCCATTCGACCAGCAATAATCATACTTTTTAAAATATTGTGCAATTTCATTTCCATCATCATACTCGTGACGAAAAACACTTACATGGTCATTATTATAATCAACAAGCAAAACTGAATAATAAACTTCACTCAATCCCTGAATTATTGTTTCGCGTTCCTGATTTTTTTCAGAAAGCAATGCATTTCCTTCATATTCTTTTGTGACATCGTAACTGTACAGAAGAATTTTGTTACCAATTCGACCATTTTTTTTCAAATATGTCCAAGTGCATCTGAGCCATCGCCCTGTAACAATATGATAATCAAAAGAAAAATTCTTGTTTTTTTTAAGTTTTTCCTGCAGTTTTACAATAGAAGAAACTTCCATACCTTCAACAGTAATTTCTTTCAAAAAAGGAGGCATCCAAGTGGTAAAAAATTCCTTGTAATTATGACGGGCATTCATTTGAGTTTTGTGCGTCATATCTTTTAGAACTGTATACGAATTGTCAGTTAAATCTATAATTCCAGCAGTCAAAAAATTATCCACAATACTCGAAAGAATATCAACCGACTGCTGATAAACTTTTGTAAGAGGATTGTTTTTCGTTTTATTTTTTTTTGTTAGTTTAAATAATCCCATAAAAGACAAACCCAAAAATCCGTGATTTTATTATTAGATTAATAATCAAGTTTAATTTTATTTCTTAAATTTTTTAATTTTGAGTGGCTTTTTGCTTCGCCAGTCCTTCCAATCCTTGCCACAGTTTAAACTCGTAACTTGTAATCAAACTTACTATTAACTTTTAATTATATTGAAGGAAGCAGTCTTCCGCAACCATAAAAAGTTTTTTTCCAATAATTTTCATTTAAACCGCTGATTACAATTCCAGTTCTTGGACCTGCACTTGCCGCATTCAAAAATAAATTCTGTTTACCAAAATCATTGCCTTCAGGATTTTTTCCCAGATAAATTCCTACGTGCGTAATTCTTGTGTCAGTATCACCTTTAAAAAATATCAAATCACCTGGCTGAGCTTCATCTAATGACACTGGTGTTGTTTGATTGTAAATATCCTGCGCATTTCCTTTTATGTCCAAATCAAGACTTTTTTTGGCAGTATATGTGACAAATCCAGAACAGTCAAATCCCGGATTAGGAGTTTTTCCTCCCCAAACATATTTAATACCTTTAAAATCCATACCGCAGTTTATAAATTTTTTCCGCAATTGAATTGAAAAATCCATTTCCTGCTCTTCATTTTTCTCTTCATCTGCGTAATTTTCAGAATTCTCTTCCATTTTTTCTGTCTGACTGTTTTGAAAATTTTCTTTCTGTTGATTTTTATTTGTGTCCGATTTTTTTTGTTCTGGCTTTTTTGCCTTTTGATTTGACTGCTGTTTTGATTTATTTTCTGCTGATTGTTTTTCAGTTTTTTCTGTTGATTTTTTTATTTTCTGATCATTCTGCTTATTTTCAATCTCATTATCAGATTTGTTTTCTGCTTTTTTCGATGTTGAATTATTCTGTTTATTTTTCAAACTCTCTTTTTGTTTTTCTAATTCAGCTTTCTGTCTTTCTTTTTGCGAAATTATTTTGTTTTTTGCTGATTCTTTTTTTTCAATTTCTTTTTGCTTTTTACGTAAAATTTCAAGTTTTTTTTGTTTTACTTCTTCAAAAAACTGATTGTTCTGTTCCTCTATTTCTTTTTTGGAAGGTTCTACCAAAATAGTATAAAAATCATCTTTTTCTATTTTTTGATTTGCAAAAATATCATCATAATC
>CAMEET010000096.1 GCA_945915085.1 uncultured Treponema sp.
GTTCCTCTCATCACTGGAAAAACTCCAAATTCGGAACGCGATAAAATTTATGCTGATTTTAGAAGTGGAAAAATAAAAGTTCTTGTTGTGTCTAAAGTTGCAAACTTTGCAATTGATTTACCGGATGCTTCTGTTGCAATTCAGGTGAGCGGAACTTTTGGAAGCAGACAGGAAGAAGCTCAGAGACTTGGCCGTATTTTGCGTCCGAAAGAAAGAAAATCTCGTTTTTTCACTTTGATTACAAGAAACACTGTTGAAGAAGAATTCGGCTCAAACAGGCAGAAATTTCTTGCAGAACAGGGTTATGAATATAAAATTGTCAGATATGACGGAGAGTTGAACCTTGAAGAATGATTTTGAAATAGCAGACTGGCAGGAATCTATAAATTCTCTTTCTGATAAAGATTTTTTCTATTTAATGCGTCTTTATTTGGGTGAAATAAAAACTCCGTACAATAAACAAAGACTTGTTTCTCAGCTTGCAAGTTTTATCAGAAGGCCGGAAAATCTTCAGAGTATTCTGGATTTGCTTGATGATTTTGATATAAAAATTCTCACCGCAATTGACATGATACATTATCCATCTCAGCAAGTTCTTTTTGATTTTTTTGAAGGGGAATTCACGAAGGAACAGCTTTATTCCAGAATTTTAAATCTTTGCGAACGTCTTTTGATTTATAAAAAGACAAATCCGCAGACTTTGACAGAAAATATTTACATTAATCCGTTTTTAAAAGATGATTTGAAACTTTATTTTGATAAAAAACTTATTTTTACGGAAGAAAAAGTAATGTTTTTTTCCACTGAAGATGTTTTTGCACTTTCTCCAAATTTTCTTGCGGCGTTTATTTCTTTTGTTCAAAATAAAGGGATTTCGTGCAAGGCTGACGGTTCCTTGAAAAAGAATGATGTAGTACGTTTGAACGAAATATTTTTTGGAAAAGAAAAAATAATCCAGCTTTTGACGACGGCGTTTGTAAATCTTTCGATTTTTAAAGAAGGTGACAGGACTTTTGAAATAAACAATTCCAGACTGCAGGCTTTTTCGCTTTTGCCTGAAAATTTCCAATATTCATTGATTTGTGCAGCTTCTGTTTCTAGATTTAGTAACGAAGGATTGCGAAAAGAATCTCAACTTTTACTGGACTGTCTTTCATCGATACCGCAAAATGGTTTTTCCAAAAGAAACATTCTTCGCTTGGCTTTTTTGACGAGTACAAAGCAATCTTCATCTTTCAGCGGAGGAAAAAAAGTTACCAGTCGGTTTAGTCAGATTTTGCAGGCTGCACGGCAGGATAATGCTGAACACATTTTGCAGGATTCTGCGCTTCTTGAAAGCATGATTGACAGTGCGATTGAATTCGGACTTTTGCAAAAAATGGGGAAATCTGAAAACGGTACTGAAATTTTTAATGCAAATCAAATTATTTTGAAGCCGATGAATAATCAAAATGCTCAAAAAATTCTGAGTATTGATTCAACTTTTACAGTTACCATTTTGCCGGGTCTTGATTTGAAGACGCTGCTTGATTTTTCCAAGTTTATGTTTATAAAAAAGTATGATGTGGTGACTGAGTTTGAAATTACAAAGCAAAGTGTTTCAATTGCATTTGATTTTGGTTTTACTCCAGAACGGATTTTTTCGCTTTTGTCAGATTATTCAAATTACGAAATTCCGCAGAACTTGAAAATCAATATTACTGAATGGTTCAACACTTATAACAGTGCAGTTTTGTATGAAGGTTATGTTTTGAAAGTTTCTGAGAATAATTCTTCTCTTGTTGAAAATAATCCAAAAATTAAAACTTTTATCAAAGAAAAACTTGCGCCTGGTATTTATTTTTTAAAAATTCCGCAGAATTCTGATATAAAAGATTTTATTTCTCAAAGTGGACTCGAGTTTTTGGGTAAAACGAAAACTTCAACGGAATTTTCAGAATTTACAAATTTTCCGCTTTTGCGGCCTGCTCAAAAAATCAGTTTGTCTGATGAAATTTCTAATGATTTTGATGATTTTTCAGAACAGCACAGAAAGAAAAATCCCGATTTAAAGAACGATTTACTTGAAATTCTTGAAAAAATGGAAATTGAAGACAATCAAAAAGCATCGCTCAGATATCGGATTGAACATCAGCTGATTTTGTGCGAAGAGCATTTGAAACATACGGCTGTTCGCACTGAATTTTTTGAGGCGAAAGGTACAGATTACGCTGGTAAAGTACATTTGATAGAATCTTCTATAAAAGATGAAGATTTAATGGAAATTCAGCTTCCAAAGCAAAGTTCAACTTTGAATTCATCTGAGAATTCAGACTCAAATCAGAAAAATGAAAATGGATTTTCTTCTTTTCTGGGGCATGCAATTGGAATTTCCAAAAACGAAGGGGAATCTGTTCTGCGTTTTGTGCTGGAACCTTCAGGAGAGATTTGCAATTTTTTGGTTAGTAAAATCACAAGTGTAAAAAGGATAAGGTACTAGAAAATGAAGCTTTATATTGTCAGACATGGGACAACAGATTGGAATGCGCAATGTCGTTTTCAGGGGAGAACTGACATTGAATTAAACAGTAACGGACGGATGCTTGCCGGAAAACTTGGCGAAAAACTGGAAAACGTTCATTTTGACTGCATTTATTCGTCACCTTTGAGTCGTGCTTTTGAAACAGCAAATTTGATTCGCGGTCACAGAAATATTCAGATTATAAAGAATGATTTACTCACCGAAATTGGATTTGGAGAAATGGAAGGCAGTTTTTCTGATGATTTTTTGAACACAGACAATCCTAGAAAATATTTTTTTTCTGAGCCACAGAAATATGTTCCGCCAAAAGGCGGTGAATCTTTTGAACAGATTTGCCAGAGGACAA
The DNA here is from genome assembly GCA_945915085.1 of uncultured Treponema sp. Taxonomy (GTDB): domain Bacteria; phylum Spirochaetota; class Spirochaetia; order Treponematales; family Treponemataceae; genus Treponema_D. The sequence continues at coordinate 2,868 of CAMEET010000096.1, forward strand.
AGAAATTTGTGCAGTCTGTAATTGAACCAAATTTTCAAGAAAATCCAGAGGGATGTTATATGGTTGTGGCGCATGGTGCTTTGATTGCGAGCATGATTTGTTATCTTGAAAATCACGGAATTGAAAATTTTTGGGGAAATGGCTTAAAAGGCAATTGCGAGGAAGCCATTTATGATTTTGATGGAAATGTTTGGAAAAAAAATGATAATTTCTAAAAATAATGAAAATTCTGCTCAAATCACAGCAGAAATTTTGAAAAAAGGCGGGATTGCAATTCTTCCGACAGACACAGTTTATGGATTCAGTGCAATTGTAAATCATTCCACAGACAAAAAAATCAGGGAAATTAAAGGGCGCGCTGAAAATAAACCTTTTATCCAGTTGATTGCAGAACCAAAAGATATTTTTGATTACACTGATGATTTTATTCCACCAGAGATTCTTGCAAAATGGCCTGGCGCTTTGACGATAATTATTCATAACAAAAAAAGTTTTGATGATTCACAGACAACAGCATTCCGCTGCCCAAAAGACAGCTGGCTTAGAAACATCATCAAGTTGTGCAATTTTCCGATTTTTAGCACAAGCGTGAACAAAAGCGGCTGCCCAATTCTAGAAACACCTCAGTTAATTCTCGAAACATTTGAAACAAATGTAGATTTGATAGTAGATGACGGCGAAAAAAAAGGAGCTTTGCCTTCCACATTAATCAAATTGGAAAACGGGAAAGTTCAGGTGCTTCGTCAGGGTGAAGTGATTATTTAAAAAAGACCTAGAAAATGTAAGGTCTGTCCCTGTTTTTTTAGCTCCAACTGAAAAATTGCACACCACGCAAATTATGTTTGTGCAAACCAAGGACAGACCTTCTATTTTCCAATTTCCCACTTTAATATTCTGCATTTTTATGATAAATTTAAATCATGACATATTTTTTTGAAACTTATGGCTGCGAGATGAATATTGCTGAATCTGCCTCGGTGGAACAGCTTTTACTTTCACGCGGCTGGACAAAAGCTTTTTCTGCTCAGGTTGCTGATTTGGCTATCATCAATACTTGCTCGGTACGCGAAACTGCTGAAAACAGAATTATGGGGCGTCTTGGCTGGTTTAGTGGATTAAAAGCTGTTCGTGAAAAAAAACTTGGTGCTAAAACAAAACTTCTGGAAGAAGCCGTTGAATATGTAAAAGATGGTGCAAAACCTTTAACTCTTGTGGTGATGGGCTGCATGGCTGAGCGTCTGTTAAAAGATTTTCAAAAAAATTATCCGTTTGTTGATTATGTTGTGGGAACTTATGCAAAACATCATTTTGGAGAAATAATTGAAGCAATCGAAGAAGGACGTAAACCTTTTGAAATTGATGACACAAATGAATATAAATTTGCTTCTGTTTCGGCTGAACCGGGCGCATTTTCAACTTTTGTGCCGATTATGCATGGTTGTAATAATTTCTGCACATATTGTATCGTTCCTTATGTTCGCGGCCGTGAAATCAGTCGCCCTGTAAATGAAATCCTTAATGAACTGGACGTTCTGAACAAAATGGGCGTTCTGGAAATCTGTTTAATCGGGCAAAATGTTAATTCATATCACGGAAAAATCAAAAATGAACTGAAATCCATAAATCAATCTGAAAATTCTGATAAGCCTGAAAATTCCGCTGATTTTGACAACTGCTGTTTTGAAGTAAAAAATCCTGATGACGTAACGTTTGCGGAACTTCTTCAGCTGATTGCAAATCATTTAAAAAAGACAAATTCTTCTATTAAATGGGTACGATTTATGTCTTCGCATCCAAAAGATTTAACAGATGATGTGATTGATGTGATTGCAAAAGAAAAAGTTTTGTGCCGTCATATTCATCTTCCGGTTCAGCATGGTTCAAATGCCGTTCTGCAAAAAATGAACCGCCGCTACACTCGTGAACATTATCTAGAACTTGTAGATAAAATTAAGTCAAAAATTCCTGAAGTTTCGCTTACTACTGATATAATGATGGGATTTCCTGGTGAAACTGAACAGGATGTTTTGGATACTTTGGATTTGATGGAAAAAGTCTGTTATGAATCTGCAATGATGTATTATTATAATCCGCGTGAAGGAACTCCTGCTGCAAAAATGGAACAACTGCCTGTGGAAGTGCGCAAAGAAAGACTTCAGCGGGTGATTGATTTGCAGCTTGAACACACACATCGTCAAATGAGCGGCCGTGTCGGAAAAATTGTGCCTGTTCTTGTGGAAGGTGTGAGTCGTGATGATAAAACAGAACTTTTGGGACAGACGGAACAGCACGAAAAAGTCGCATTTAAGGCAGAAAAATCCTGCATCGGACATTTTGTGAATGTTAAACTTACGGAATTGAGTGGAAACACTTTTAGAGGTGAATTATGGTCTTAACTTTGATTGTTTTTTTAGCAATTGTCATTTTTATGGCGGTTTTTATTGGAAAAAATCTTCAAAATGTTTGTTCCCTATGGCTTTTCAAATCTTTTGAAAACGTTCCATCGGCTGTGCTTGTGCTTTTTGCATTTGCTGCTGGCATTGTTTTTTGCATCCTGCTGATTATCATTTTTAAATTAAAAAAATCATTAGCAGATGAACCTGTAGATAAATCATCAGTTCAGTTGAAACGTGAAAAACAGCAGAAAAAAGAGGAAATTCTTGAAAAAAAAGCTGCTTTGAAACGTGAAAAAACTGAAAAAAAGTTGAAAAATCTTCAGGCTAAAAATAAAAACAAAGAAGATGGCAGTCTTTTGCAGAAAGCTGAAGAAATTCACAAGGAAAATGATTCCAAAAAGGAAAATGAACAAAAATAAGGATGTGATTTGCTGATGAAAAAGATGATTTTGTTTTTTGCAGCATTTTGTATTGTTCAGTCATTGTTTTGTGCGGAACTGACTGCAAAGTTTGTGACTGTCGAAGCTGGCAAAAAAGATACAGTTGAAGAATCAATAGAATATTTAAAATCAAACGCAAAGACGATTTCGAATCCTGCAGAAAAACGTGCTGTTTATATTTTTTTGGCTTCGCTTTTGGAACAGATGGCTTTGTTTGATGAAGCTCAAAAGTATTATGCAATGGCTGCAGGAATTTCAGCTGGTGATGCTCAGGGAATGCCAAAAAAAACAAATGAACAGATAGTTTTGGACGCTGTCAGATGTGCTTTGAGCAGCGGAGATTTTGCAACTGCCGACAGTTATTTGAATTCGGCTGTCAGAAACTCAAAAGATGAAACTGTGCAGGCTTACATAAAACTTTATTCTCAGTGGAGTGAACTTTGCAAGGCAAATTCGGTGGAAGAAATAAATGAGCCAGTTTTGATGCTGCAGGCTTATGCAAAAATGGATTCTATGGAATGTGTGCGTTCTTCCATCTTTTTGACATTATGGTATTTGACTGGTGATAAAAATTATGCAGGTGAAATAGAAAAACGTTATCCATCATCGGTGGAAGCAGCAATTGTAAAAGGTGATGTCCAGCTTTTGCCAACTCCATTCTGGTTTTTTGTACCGAAAACAGGCGAAGCAGAGCAGGGAACTGGAACTTTTACGGTTTCAGAAAATGATGAAAAGGATAATTCTTTAAATCAAAATGATGCAGAAAATGATGCGGATGAAAATGCTGCAAAACCAACAAAATGGCAGCTTGGACTTTTTAAAACTGAAAGTAATGCAAAACTTCTGCTTGATGAGGTGGTAAAAAAAGGATTTGATGCATTTATTACATCTGAAAAAAGAGCCAGCGGAACAGTTTACTACATTGTTCTAGTTCGTGAAGACAAAACTGGAAATGTGGCAGAACGCTTGCGAAGTGCCGGTTACGACTGTTATGCAGTTGATTAATTGATTGGAAATTGAGTTTTTATGTTTAAACCGTGGCAAGGATAGTAGGAGCGCCGAAGGCGGCCACTGGACTGAGCGAAGCGAGGGAAGCGGCTGGAGCGATAGCGGAACCCCGGATAGCGCGAGTTTGCAATGCAAACTCGGGACGAGAAAATGCTATGCATTTCTCGCTTTTTTTGCGAAGCAAAAAGCCACCCAAAATAAGAAAATTAAAACTTCGATTAACTTTGTTTTTTGAAGTCATGTTGATACTATAGCTTGGAGGATTTAATGGCTAAAACATTTGATGACAAAAAAATCATCTACACTATGGATAGAGTGACACGCTCTTATGGAACTAAAGTTGTATTAAAAGATATAAGCATTTCGTATTATTATGGTGCAAAAATTGGTGTGATTGGTCCAAATGGTTCTGGTAAATCATCTCTTTTTAAGATTTTGGCAGGAATTGATAAAGATTTTGCCGGCGAAACGACACTTGCTCCAGGATATACAATCGGTTATCTTGAACAGGAACCTCAGCTTGAGCCTGGAAAAACTGTAATGGATATTGTAAAAGAAGGTGTAAAACCAATTACTGATTTACTTGCGGAGTTTGACCAAATTAACGAGGCTTTTGGCGACCCTGATGCTGATTTTGATAAACTTTGTGCGCGTCAGGGTGAAGTTCAGGAAAAACTTGATGCAATGGATGCTTGGAATCTGGATAATAATCTTGAGCTTGCAATGGAAGCTTTGCGCTGTCCTCCGCCTGAACAGATTGTTGATGTTCTGTCTGGGGGTGAAAGACGACGAGTTGCTTTGTGCCGACTTCTTTTGCAAAAACCTGACATTCTTCTTCTTGATGAACCGACTAACCATCTTGATGCAGAAACGGTTGCTTGGCTTGAAAAACATTTGCAGGATTATCCTGGAACTGTCATTGCTATAACTCATGACCGCTACTTTTTGGACGATGTTGCTGGCTGGATTTTGGAATTGGATCGTGGCGAAGGATATCCTTTCAAAGGAAATTATTCATCATGGTTGGAACAGAAAAATGCCCGCTTAGCTCAGGAAAGCAAAAACGAAACTTTGCGCCAGAAAGAAATTCAACGTGAATTGGAATGGATTCATATGGGAGCAAAAGGACGGCAGGCAAAACACAAGGAGCATATTACTCGTTACAACGAACTTATGGCGCAGGAATCGAAAAAGCAGCTTAAGGATACGCAGATTTCTATTCCTGCAGGTCCGCGTCTTGGCGGTCAGGTAATCGACATTGAAAATCTGACAAAATCATTTGGTGATAAGCTTTTGTTTGAAAATTTGAACGTGCACATTCCTGCTGGTGCAATTATTGGAATTGTCGGTCCGAATGGTGCTGGTAAAACAACTTTGTTCAAAATGATTGTGGATGCAGCTGGCCTTGAAGGCGGTGAAAAACCTGATTCTGGAACTATAAAAATCGGTCAAACTGTAAAGCTTGTTTATGTCGATCAGATGAGAAGCGGACTTGATATGAACAAAACTGTTTACGAAACTTTGGGTGATGGCGGAGATCTTGTAAAACTTGGTGCTGTGGATGAAAAAGGACGCGCACTTGAAGGTGGTGTACGAGAAGTAAATGCACATGCATATTGCGGCTGGTTTAATTTTATAGGTGCAGACCAGAATAAAAAGGTGAGTGTGCTTTCAGGAGGAGAGCGTAACCGTTTGAATTTGGGAATGATGCTCAAAGAAAGCGGAAATGTTTTGCTTTTTGACGAACCGACGAACGACCTTGACGTAGAAACTGTTCGTGCGCTTGAAGAAGCTTTGGAAGATTTTGCAGGATGTGCTTTGGTTGTAAGTCATGACCGATGGTTTTTGGACAGAGTTTGCACACATATTCTTGCGTTCGAAAATAATTCCGAAGTCAGATATTTTGAAGGAAACTGGTCAGAATATGCAGAATGGAAGATGAAAGAATTTGGTGAAGATGC
>CAMEET010000097.1 GCA_945915085.1 uncultured Treponema sp.
GATGCAAACAATGTAATTTCTCAGATTGCTTCTCAGACAAACCTTCTTGCAATGAATGCAGCAATTGAAGCGGCTCATGCAGGTGAAGCAGGAAAAGGTTTTGCGGTTGTTGCAGATGAAATCAGAAAACTTGCAGAAAATTCTGGAACTCAGTCTAAAGCAATCAAGCAGGAACTCGACCAGCTTACAAATGCAATTGCCGAAGTTGTAAATAATTCTGCACTTCAGGTAAAAGGCTTTGAAAATATCATGTCAAAAGTTTCGTCTACTGATGTTCTTGTTGATCAGATAAACGTTGCTATGAAAGAACAGCACACTGCTTCTGAACAAGTTCTTATTGCGTTGAGAAATATCAATGATGCGTCTCTGAAAGTTCAGGAAACTTCAAAAGAAATGGCAGCTGGTGTTGAAGCTGTGGGTGAAGCTACACAAAATCTTACTCAGATTGCTGATACAGTTTCTGGCAGTATGGAAGAAATGCAGTCAGGTGCAAAAGAAATCAATTATTCAGCTCAAAATGTTTCTGATATGGCTACAAAAACAATGGATAACATTTCCAAAATGTCGGAAGTTGTTTCTAAGTTTAAGTTGCAGTAAAATTACAATCAGAAAAAGATTTAAAGCTTGATGATTTATGGATATCTCATTGAATATGATTTTTGAGATTTCCATAAATTATTTCATAGAAGAGTGAGATTTTTTACAGATTTAGTTTACGCGGAGAAAAGAGAAAATGAAGCATTATAAATGGTATCAAATCTCACTGATTGTTTTATTCAGCATTTTTATCAACTTTATCGGGCGTTTTTTTGCAGATACATTCCAATTGCCTTTGTGGCTGGATTCTTTCGGCACTTTTTTAACAGCTTATATTCTTGGTCCTGTATGCGGAATTATGGTCGGCGTGTCAGGAAATATTATTCACGGTATTTCACATCCAGTTTCTTTTGCTTATGCTTTATCTTCTATAGCGATTAGTTTAACTGTCGGTTATTGTTCAAAAAAAGGCTGGCTTAAAACTCTGCTCAAAACTATGAGTCTTGCTATGCTTGTAACGGTTATCTGCTCGTTTATGTCGTGTCTGGTTGATATCATCTTTTATGATGGAAAAATAGGAAATATCTGGGGTCAGGCAGTTTCTGATTATTTTGAAAATATTGGAGTTTATTTCTTTTTTAGGGTTCTGCTTGGGCAATTTTATGTTGATTTTCTTGATAAGGTCGTCACCCTTTTACTTTTGTATTTTTCCATAAAAATCTATAAAAAACTTAGTTTAAAACTCCCGAATTTCCTAAAGCCTTTAAATACAAATCAAAATAAAGATGATGACAGTCAAAAATCTCCTGAAACAAAATCACAATCTTTTGATAAATTACTTAATACTACCATACTTTCTCTGCTTTTTTTCGCAGGTTTTATGATTCTAAATCCTTCAAAACTTTCAGCAGAAAATTCCAGTTTTATTGAAAAGAAGAATTATAATTCTTACATCAGAACTGTTTACAATAAAGAAAACGGTCTTCCAAGCGGCAAAACAAATGCTATTGCCGAAACCAGGGATGGAGTTTTGTGGATTGGAACTTATGAAGGTCTTTACAGATTTAATGGAAATGAATTTAGATTCATGGATAATTTTAATTCTATAAAAACAGTCCGCTGTCTTTTTGTTGATAACGAAAACAGACTTTTTGTAGGTACAAATGATGAAGGCATTTCCGTTCTTATTAATGAAAAAGTTACTGGCATTATTGATGAAAATTCCGGTTTGCCTAATAATTCTGTCAGATGCATAACACGCGGAGCAAATAATCTTTATTATGTCGGTACTTCGGGAGCTATGGCAGTTCTTTCGATTGAAGATGGATTGAAAGTAAAAAAGACTTTTCCGCAGATTGAAGGTGTAATTCGCATTGAATCTGATGAAAACGGCAATATTGCTGCTGTAACTTACGATGGAAAACTTTTTGTTTTAAATGGAACAAAAATCATAGAAAATAATAAAAATGAATTGTATACTTCGGTGACTTTTTCGCCAGATGGAATTATTTATGCATCAACTGAAAACAGCATTATCAGAAAATTTAAAATAGAAGAAAGAAATAGTGTTTACAATGTGGTTCCAGTCGATTTCGGAAATGATTTATTCTGCTCAGAGCTTAGTCACATCAATTCGCTTTATTTTAATGACGATGTGATATTTGTAACTGCCGACAACGGAATCGGATATTTTTCTGGTAAAACTTTTAAAAAAATTGAATCTGGAAGTTTTAATAATTCCATTGATAATGTTTTAATTGATTTTCAACGAAATTTGTGGTTTACGTCATCAAGACTTGGACTTTTGAAAATGTGTAAATCACCGTTTTCTGAAGTTTATCTTTCAGCTGGATTTCAAGAAGTGGTTGTAAATTCCATTACAAGTTTTGAAGGACTTTTATATTTTGCAACGGACGACGGACTTTCAGCAGTTGACAGGAGAACTGGAAAAGCTGTTTTCAATGAATTGACTGAATATTTGAAAAATACAAGAATCAGGTGTCTTTTGACTTCGAAAGATAACTGTCTGTGGATTTGTACGAAATCAAAAGGGCTTTTATGTGTTGATTCCAGCGGAAAAATCACAGGAGTTGTAAAAAATCATCAGGCTAGGGTTGTGAAAGAACTCAGGGATGGAACTATAGTTGTCGGTGCAAATGACGGAATTGGTTTTATAAAAAATTTTGAAATGATTAAATGGTTTTCCGATGCTGACGGTTTAGAAAATCCAATGATTCTGACAATTAATCAAACAAAAAATGATGTTGTTTTTGCAGGAACTGACGGTGGCGGCATTTGTGTTTTCAAAAAGATTGATGGAGAATGGAATATTGAACGTATTCTGAACAGGCAGAATGGTCTCAGTTCAAATGTAATTTTGCGCACTGTAAATGATTTTGATGGTTTGGTTGAGACAGGAAATTTTTTTGCAGTTACAAGTAACGGTATTTGTTATATAACTCTTTCTGACGATGAATATCAGATTAGATATTTGACAAATTTTCCTTATACAAATAATTATGATATGGTTATTTCCAAGGATAAATCTGTTTTTGTGTTGAGCAGTGCCGGCATTTTTGAAGTGAACAGAGATTCACTTTTGTCGGATGAAAAACTGGAATATCAACTTTTGGATTTAAAAAAAGGTTTGCGCGGTTCTCTGACGGCGAATTCTTGGAATTTTATTGATGAAAACAATAATCTCTATCTTTCCTGTGATTCTGGAGCAAGTTGCATAAATCTGGATACTTTTGATAAAGATGAAAATTCTTATCGTATTCAGTTAAAATCAGTTTTGATTGACGATGAATATCATTATCTGCAAAAAGATACTCCGTGTGTTATTTCAGCAGAAAAAGAACGATTGGAAATTTTTCCTGAAGTCATAAATTATTCTATCAGTAATCCGCTTGTGAGTGTTTATCTGGAAGGTGTTGATGAAAAGCCGCAGATAATTCCGCAAAAATCGCTTACCAGTTTTGTTTACACTCACATAAAACCTGGTGTTTATAATTTTCATATAGGTATTTTAAATGATAAAGGGACAAACGTTGTTGAAGAGTCAGTTTATGTTTTTTCAAAGCAATCGCATTTTTATGATAACTGGTGGTTTAAGTTTTACATCATAATTGTTTCGGCAATTGCAATTGCATGGCTGACCTGGTATTTGACGTTTGACATTCAAAGTAAGAGAATTGAAAAACAGCAGAATGAAATTGATGCTTTTAAACAGCAGGTGCGCATGGTAAATGAAACAATTTTTGCCATTGCAAATTCGGTAGAAGCAAGGGATAAAAGTACAGGACGTCATTCGCTTAGAGTGGCAGATTATTCAGTTTTGATTGCAAAAGAAATCGGTTACTCTGATGTTGAACTTGAAAATCTGCATAAAATTGGACTTTTGCATGATATCGGAAAAATTGGTGTTCCAGATTCTATCTTGAATAAACCGTCAAAATTAACAGACGAAGAATATCAGATTATGAAAACGCACGTAAATATTGGCGGTGAAATTTTAAAAGATTTTACACTTGTTCCGAATGTTGCTGAAGGTGCAAAATATCATCATGAGCGTTTTGATGGAAAAGGTTATCCGAATGGACTGAAAGGTGAAGAAATTCCTTTGAATGCCAGAATTATAGGAATTGCTGATGCTTTTGATGCTATGACAGCAAATCGTGTTTATCGAAAGGCTCAGGATTTGTCTTATGTTGTTGATGAACTTAAACGCTGTAAAGGCAGTCAGTTTGATCCTGTTCTTGTGGATGTCCTTTTAGGATTAATTGAAAATGATGAAATAAAAGTTGAAGCTTCCAGCTAGATAGAGGAGAATTATGAGGTTTAAAAAATATCTTGTTGCGCTGATTACGACTTTATTTTCCATTTGTGTTATTTGGATTATCAATGAGTTTCTGATTAAAACTCCTCAGGAAAATGTGGTAAAAGTTGGATTTGTTTACATTTCTGACCAGGCTACAGCTTACACGAATAATTTTTGCAGTTCTCAAAGAGAAATTGAAAATATTTTTGGATCAAAAATTCAGACTATTGCAAAATATAATATTCCAGATACTGAAAATGAAATCAAAAATGCTCTTATTGATTTAGTAAATCAAGATTGCAAACTTATTTTTTCTACGAGTTATGGCTATGGTCAATTTGTAAAAGAATTAGCTCAGAAGTATCCAGATGTTCAGTTTTGTCAGGCAACGTGCGATAATGCAAATCAGGAACCTGTTCTTCCAAACTATCACACTTTTATGGGAAGGATTTTTGAAGGAAGATATGTTTGTGGAGTTGTGGCAGGATTAAAACTTTTGGAACTTTTGCAGGCTGGAAAAATTCACAGCGGCAATGTGGAAGTCGGTTATGTTGCAGCTTTTCATTATCCGGAAGTGATTTCTGGTTTCACGGCTTTTTATTTGGGAGTACAGAGCGTTATTCCAGATGCTAAAATGATAGTTCGGTATACAGAAACATGGGGTGATTATATTATTGAAAAAAAATGTGCCCAACAGCTTATTGATGAAGGGTGTGTGATTATTGCTCAACATTCTGATACCATCGGTCCTGCTGTTGCTTGCGAAGAAGCCTGCATAAAAAATAAAAAAGTTGTTTACCATGTGGGCTATAATCAAACGATGTCAGATGTCGCTCCAACCACTTCGTTGATTTCCTGCCGCATAAACTGGCTTCCATACTTTGAACAGGCAGTAAGTGCGGTGATGGACGGAAAAAGGATTGAATCTGTTGTAAAATCAAAATTAAAAGGGAATGACAGTTCTTTTGGATTTGACAGAGATTGGATTGAAATTCTTGGAACTAACAGAATTATCGTATCGCCTGAAATGACACAGGAAATAGAAAAACTTAAAAAACAGTTTAAAAACGGAAGTCTTACAGTATTTAAGGGCGATTTTATCGGTGTGAATCCTTTTGATGAAGATGATGTTTGGAACTTGAAAACACCTTTTTATGAAAATAAAGAACAAAGCGCACCTTCATTTCATTATATTTTACAGGATTGCATTATTGTCCGCGAGTAAACACCAATTCTGCGTTTTTTTAAACAGTGTTCAAAACGCGGACAATTTACAAATCATTAAATCCTTATGATTCTGGAGTGTGTAAGAATTTCATTTCCTTCTTCAGTGATGAGAACATCGTTTTCCAGTCTGCAGCCACCAATTGTTTCATCGTAAAGTCCTGGTTCGCAGGTCAATATCATGCCAGGTTGGAAAGTGAGCGATGATTCTGTTTTTACGCTGACTCTTGGAAATTCGTGTATTTCCAGCCCAATTGCGTGTCCCAGAGTATGAGGCATTTTTCTTTTTTCTTTTGCAAAAATCATGTCGGCTGCTTTTGCAGCTTCGCAGATTGGTTTTCCCGGTGCATAAAGTTTTACACATTCATCGTAAGCTTTTTGGACGAGAGAAAGTTGTTTTTCCTGTTCTTCGGTGAGTGGTCCCTTTGCAATTGTAATCGTCTGGTCGCTTGTGTAGCCGTTGTAAACTACTCCAAAATCAAGAATTGAAAGACCTTGTGCCGGCCATGGATTTGCTGTGTAGCCGGGAAATGCGTGAATTGCAAAACTTCTGGAAGGACCTGCTGCGAGAGTGTCAAATCCAGTGCGTTGACATCCGTTTTCGCGCAGCATCCGTTCAATCAAAAGTGCGACATCTGTTTCTGTTGCAATTTTTCCAGATTTTATCTGATTTTCAATTTCGTCTAAAATCAAATCGCCTACGCGGCAAGCTTCTTTTGTACATTCAATTTCGTATTCGTCTTTGATGAGGCGGCAGTCAGTTACAAACTTGTGAGCTCCATATTCGCTGCAGCGGCAAGAAAAATTATTCAGTTTATCAATAAATTTTAAATATTCAATGTAAGTTAAATATGTCGGAAGTTCAATTCTTTCAAATTTTGCTTTCGAAGTATTGCTGGAAAGAACTGCTTTGAGGGCGTTAAACTTGTCATTTGAATATCTTGTGTATGGAATGATTTTATCACAAAAAGCATTCATTTTTGCAAGATTTTCATCCCATGGAATCAAGATGGAATAGCCGGTATTGTAAACAATCAAAATTGCATCGCTTGCAAGATTTGAATAATATGCAAGATTTGGGTCGCGATGTTCTTCTTCGTCAATAAAAACGCAGGCTCCTGTTTCATTTTGAGTTAAATAATCAGCAAGAGCATTACGTCTCGCTTCAAAAATCTTTTCCAAATCTTTTTTAGAATATTCTTTCATAATTTCTCCCATAAAAAGTCAATGAGGAAGTTTCAATTTCCGATTTGACTTTTTTACGCACATTCACAATGTAATGAGAATGTGCAGTTAATAATGAAGTTTGCAACGCAAGTTTTTGTATAAAAACTTCGCGTTAGTGGCAGTGCAAAACTTTCATTTTCTTCTTTTTATTTTTTGAAAAATCGCATGAATAATTTCATCTTTTGTTATTATTAGTTCGGCGATTCCAATTACGGCAAATAACAGGGCAGTCAAAATTACAGGAATGCCAAAACTTACAATTCTGGAACTTCCTGCAAAACATTTTACTAGTGCAGAATGAACAAAATAACTTGGGATTGCAGCAATAATCGAATAAACTGACATTTTCAAAATGTAGCCTAGCGTCTGGAAAATCACCTGACGGATTTTAAACGAATTCAGTTTTTTCATAAAAATGAAAAGGAAAACTGTGTTGATAAAACTTGCAAGACTGAGTGCCAGCGCAATTCCGTTTCCGCCAAAAGGACGAACAAAAGCCAAAGCCAGCACAATGTTTGCACCAAAACTTATGATACCAGCCAGCGTCGGCAATTTTGTGTTTCCCTGAGCATAAAAAGCAGGCGAAATAATTCTGTTCAACGCGATAAAAAGCAATCCTGCAATATGAAAACGGAATTCTCCAAGAGTGAGAGCAACCGAAGTATCATCAAAACTTTTAGATTTATATAGAAGAGAAATCAATTCTTTTCCTGTGATGAGTGAATAAACCGTTACTGGAATGGAAATAAGTGTCATGATTTTGATAGCCTGAATGAGCATTTTGTTGAAATCTTCCCACTTTTGACCGCTTGCAAGACCGCTCAAATCTGGCAGAATGACAGTTCCAATGGAAACTGCAAAAATTCCAAGAATCAATTCCTGAAGACGCAAACTATACTGAAGACTTGAAGCAATTCCATCTCCTGCACGGTTTGCGAGAGAAGTGGAAACAACGTCGTTCAATTGGTATGCAGCCATTCCAATGATTGTAGGCACAACAAGTGCAATTACTTTTTTTGTTCCAGGATTTGAAAAAGTCTTTTTGAGTGAAGTAAAGCAGATTTTCCATCCGGTTTTTCTGACAAAAGGCCACTGAAAAAACGCCTGCACGCATCCACCTAAAATTACACCAATCGACATCGCTCTTGCAGGATTTTCTGTGAATGGAGCAAGTACATAAGTCGCAATTATTACAATTGCATTAAATAAAACTGGAGTAAATCCTGAAGGAGCAAAAATTTTACATCCGTTTAAAATTCCCTGAAAAAAAGCGGCAATGGAAATCACAAAAAGATAAGGGAACATTATTCTTGTCAAAACTGTGATTTCATCTTTTTTCAAAAGCCACGCTTGAAGCTGCATTGCATAATCGGCAGCGTTTGTGTCAGTCGGTTTTTTGCAGAAAAGCGGCATTAAAAGCGGTGTGATGATTATTCCAATCACAACGATACAAGCCGTCAAAAAAGAAACGAGTGTAAATGTTGCTTTCAGAAATTCCTGAGTGGAATTGCGGTTTTCCTGAGTGTCCTCTTTTTCAAGATAGGATTTAAAAGTCGGAATAAACGCAACGGAAATAGCATTTTCGGCAAAAAGACGGCGGAAAAGATTTGGAATCATGAATGCGGTGGAAAATGCATCGGCATGCATGCTCGTGCCTAAAAAAGAAGCTTTTGTCATTTCACGAAGCAATCCCATGATACGAGAGGCAAAAGTCATGAGCGAAAGCACAAGTCCTGACTTAACTATAGATTTTTTTTGTTTTACAATTGTTGTTTCAGAATTTTCATTTC
>CAMEET010000098.1 GCA_945915085.1 uncultured Treponema sp.
GATTTAGGTGACCTTGGCGCACTTGGTGACACGAATGGGCTTGATGGTGACGCGGCTGACGGTGGTGACAGTGGCGACAGTGGTGCTGACTTAGGTGCGCTTGGTGAATTGGGTGATTTGGGTGACCTTGGGGACATACCAGATTTTGACATTGGCGTGACTGAAGATAGTGCGGCTTTTGAAAATACCGATGAGTTTGTTAGCGCGAGCGAAAATGGAGATGGTGATACAGGCGCAAGTGACGCAGGTAATCTCGCAGATTTAGGTGGTCTTGGTGACTTGGGAGATTTGGGAGACCTTGGCGTACTTGGTGACACGAGCGGGCTTGATGGTGACGCGGTTGACGGTGGTGACAGCGGCGACAGTGGTGCTGACTTAGGTGCTCTTGGTGATTTAGGTGACCTTGGCGTACTTGGTGACACGAGTGGGCTTGATGGTGACGTGGCTGACGGTGATAATGTTTTTGAAGATATAGGTCTTGAAAATCTTGAGTCACAAAATGATTTTTCGGTAGCTGACGATATTCCTGATTATAATGATTCTATTTTTGATAATGATGAATCGCTTGATGACTCAGATGGCAATAAATCAACTGAAGATGACATTTCTCTCGAAGATTTTGATACTTCCGCAATGGATGATATGGATTTTGGCATTGCTGATACTGATTCAAAACTCAATGGCGGTTTTGAAATGGGAAGCAATGACGATTTCCTTATGGAAGGTGAATTCGAAATCCCAGGATTTTCTGATGTATCAACAGTAAAAGATGAAAAACAGGCTCCTCTTATTACAAAAAGAGATTCCAAAAAATCTAAAAAAGGTATTTCAGAAGTTGATTTTTCTGAAGCAGAAGAAAGCGAAGAACTTCCTCCAAATACTTTGTCAGATGCACAGTACAAACAGTTTTTAAAAAATCTTTCTGAATACCCTTTGAATGTGCGTCTTGCATTTGAAAATTTAATTGTTCAGGACGAATTCACAGATGATGCAGAATTTGAAATCATCGAAAAGATTCTGAATAAAGCTCCTGCCCGTCAAGTTGCCAGTTTTCTTGAAAAAATGCTGGACACTTCCATTCCTGTTCCTAGAGATTTTGAACACAGAACAGCGGAAGAATACGAAGCATATAAAAAATCACTTTCTTATCAACTTAGAAACAGAATTATTCCTGCTTGTCTGATTGGCATTACTTTGATGTTAGCATCTTTTGGAATCTTCCAATTTGCAAAAAATTGCATTTACAAACCACTCAAAGCTAATAGTTTGTACAAACAAGGATATGCTTTGCTTCAGGCTGATGAATATCCTCAGTCAGAAATGAAATTTGAAGAAGCTTGCAAATATCGCATTAGCAAAAAATGGTTCTTCAATTACGCTAGAGGATATAGAAATCATAAGCAGTATCAGCGTGCTTCTGCAATGTATGATAGAATTCTTTCTTATTTTAAGCATGATAAAGCAGCGGGTCTTGAATATGCTGATATGGAATTGAATGATATGGCAAACTACGAGCGTGCCGAAGAAATTGTCCGCCGTGAAGTACTTGATTATCATATTAATGATGCAGACGGCATTTTAAAACTTGGTGATATTTTCCTTGAATGGGGAACTGAAAAAGATCCTGAAAAACTTGAACTTGCCAGGGAACAATATGCTAATCTTTTACAATTATATGGAAAAGATCAGCGAAGTTCAGATTTGTATCTTTCAAGAATGATGCGTTATTTTATCAGAACGGACAATCTCAAACAGGTTATTCCGCTGAAAAAAGTATTTGAACCGCGTGAAAAATCTCTGTGTGCTGATGATTGGGCTGAATTGAGCGGATATCTTCTTGATAAATATTATGGAACTCTAGCTCCATCTGAAGAATATTTACGTTATGAAATTGATGGTTTGCGAGGACTTTTGCTCAGAGCTGTAAAAACAAATCCTGATAATCCTATTGCTTATTACAATCTGGCAAAATATTTTATAAAATCAGGTGAAAATGCGAACATTGAGAATACGCTGCAAACGGCAATCGAAAAATTCAATACTGTACCATCTATGAAAAAACGCGATATTTATAAATATATTGATTCATACAGACTTTTGGGTGAACAGTATATTGATATGGAAAATTATCTTCTGGCACAGGAACAATTTTCTGAGGCTATTTCATTGTTCACAACTGAGCGTGATAATGCTGGTTTTGAAGGAAATGCTGATATTGGAAAACTTTATGAGGATATGGGAAATATCAAATATTCCATTTCTGGTGATTACGATGATGCTTTGACAAATTATAAATATTCTGTGGAACTTGGAAACGATACTCCAAATCTGCGTTATAGAATCGGCTATATTCAATATAAGAAAAATAATTATGGCGAGGCGCTTGGTTCTTTCATGAAGGCTGGTGATGGAAACGTAAAAGAACGAAATCTGATGCTTGCAATGGCAAATACACTTTTTATGCGTGGTGATGATTATGCTGCTCAAGGATATTACAGTCAATTAATAGATTCTCTTGACAGAGAAATTGAGAAACGTGGAATTGTATTTCCACAGACAAGCGTTAAAGATTATGATGTTGTGAACACTTATTTGTATGCATCAAATAATTATGGTGTAACTTTGTATAATCTTGCAAAAAGGACTGGAAATAGCGCGTTAAATGCTCAGGCAATCGTGCAGTTTAGTCAGTCATTGCGTGCATGGGATGCGCTTACCAGAAATCAGAAAACTCTTGTGCGGCTTGAAGGAAGTAATCTTGCGCAGCAGAACATTCAGTATATTACTCATCAGGTGCCGGAATTTGAACCTTCTATTTATACTGATATTTCAAAAACGTTGTTGAATAATGAAAAATTGTAACATTTAATCTGGATGATTCTGGAAAATAAAGAGGAAAAAGTGGAAAACAGAATTCTTGAAGGCATATATGAACGTCAGAGAAAAAACAGGCTCATAAAGGAAATTTTCAGAAAGACAATTCATATTTGTTCCAGTTTTGTACCGTTATTTTTAAAAATTGCATACTGGCCTGTTATTGGATTATTGATTTTTGCTGTTCTTTTTTATTCAGTCTGTGAATTTCTTCATTACAAAGGATATACAATTCCTGTTATTTCGAAAATCACAGAAGTAGCATCCAGAAAGCGTGATGAAAATAGATTTGTTTTGGGACCTGTCACTCTGGTAATCGGCATTTTGATAACGGCACTGACACTTCCACTGGATTTTGCAAAGGTGGGAATTTTTGCACTTTCTTTTGGTGATGGATTTGCAAGTCTTGTGGGAAAAGCAATTGGAAAACGTGTGATTCCAGGAACTCATGGAAAAACTGTGGAAGGAAGTCTTGCATGTTTTACGGCAGTTTTTTTATCCACTTTCTGTTGCAGTAAAAACTTATTTTTGAGTTTGATTATCGCCTTTTGTGCTATGATGATAGAAGTTCTTCCGCTCAAAGATTTTGATAATGTTTTGATTCCAGTTGCCATAGGTTGGATTTACAGATTTCTGTTTTCAGTTTTTATTGTTTAGTTAATCCAAAGATACTGACGGTGAATTGTTGCTATGTAAAAATATGTTCCAGCGAATAAAAAAGCAGGTCCCAAAATGGCGGTAAAAATAGAATATCCGTTTGTAAAAATTAAATATCCTGTACAGATAAAGAGTAATCCCATTGTAGATTTTTGGCTATATTCATTTTTTTTATTGTTAATGGCAAGTGATAATATGCTAATAATAAAAATTATTATGGAAAATGTTCTCAATAAATTTATGTAACCAAAAGAAACTGAAAAATTTGGAAGAATAATTGCTGTGTTTATAGGAATCAAATTTGCAAAAAACAAAGATGCAATTAAAATTATAAGAATATTCTGATCTGAGATTTTTCTAAAATCTTCATTGCTTAAAATGATAGCAGCACAAATGGAAAGTGGTGCTAGAATTTTGCCAAATAGAGTGATGTCTGCAATCACAATCAAAGAATTGGAATAAGTTTCCGCACAATTAAATAACGGTACAAAAAGTCTAACTGTGTCACAAAGCATGCTAATAAGAAAAAAAAGAAAATAGAGCATATCTGTGGCTTGAGTTTTTTGAAAATTCTGAATTATTATAAATGTTGTGAAACAAATATATATGATTGTTATAAAAATAGAAATCATTATTGCATAAGAATTGTTTGTAAAAAGAAAGTGTTGTGGAACTTTCGGGGCATAAAAAACAGGAAATAAAAGTGTATTTGTTAATAATTTATAAATCGTCAGAATTGTTGCAATTGCAAAATATATTAATGAAGTGATAAAAAAAATGCGTGTAATTCTATTTCTGATTTTGATTGTCATAGTTAAAAGATAACAATTCTGCAAATAATAGTAAAGTGTTTTGAAATTGTTCCGAAAATATAATAAGAAAAATGTATATGGGAAATTATTTTGTAAAGACTCTTTGAGCCAATACAGTTTTAGGGGGAAAAATGAAGAAGGTATTTTTGGCTTGTGCTGCATTTATAGCTGGAATTGCTGCCTGTTTTGCAGGAGATGTTGCGTCTTTTGTGGATAAAGGTTTTACATCAGACGGAAAATATTATATTTTTGGACAATATGGAAAGACTGATAAAAAATTTCAAGGATGGGCTGAGATTTATCAGGTTGATATAGCTGCTAATGATTATGTTGATGGTGGTGTTTTTAAAACAAAGCCAACATCGGTTACTGCAGGTAAAAGTGGCAAGGAAGTTTTTGAAGGTCTGGAAGCAAAAAGTTATTATTATTTTAAAAATTATCCTACCGAAAAAGCAAACATTGATAACGTGCTTTATATTCTTGATGACGTTAATAAAAAAGGAACTGAAGAAATTGTTTTTAAGGATTTTAGAGGTTCTGAGATTGAAAATCCAAATTCTTATCATATACAACTTATTCCAACCTTTGAAGGAAAAGGAAAAAATGTAAAATCTTCGTTTTTTATCATGATAGAAAAACAGGATGCAGAAGGAAATGTCATTACACGGCAAAAAGTAGGTTCTCCAGATATTAAGAGAAAAGGAATCACAAATTATAAAATAGAAAGAATTTTCTGTGATAATTCTGAAAAAAATCTTATCTTTGTGATTGAAAAAACGCTGGAAGATGATACAGGAATTTCCATCAGATATATGGTTGAAGCTGTAAAATTCTAAAAAAATCTTAGAAAAATAACCGAAAACAATAAAAATTAAGAAAAAAGCAGAAATTTTTAAAAAATTTCTGCTTTTTTTTTGTTTTTTTTGTATAAAATCGTCACCCTTTGTACATATTTATATTAGAGCATAAATTATTTTTGATGCTGATTTTTGAAGGTAAAGTTGGTTATAACTTTGCCTGTATGTATGGAGGTTTTTATGAAATGTTTTAGAAAAGAGCTGGTATTGATATTCATCCAGACTGTCTTTATTGTCAGCGTAGTTTTGTTTTCGGTTATTCCATTTTCCTGCAAGGCTACAGAACAGGGAATTGAAATAATTGGTGGTGATTATGAGAATCCCTGTTTGAAAAATATCAGTGTTTTGGACAACAAAACTGTGAAACTTGAATTTTCTGATTCTGTTTCTATTAGAAATGCTGTTGTGTCACCGTTTATGCAGAATATTTCTGATTCTCAGGAACATTCGATAGGATTTCAATTGTCACCGTCATTGGCAGCAGCATGCGGTGAATATGGTACTATTGAAAGTTCACATCAAATTTCAGAAGATGGAAAAGAAATAACTTTTATTCTTGAAAATGAAACACAGGTGGGGTTGAAATATGAAATTTTTGGAACTGTTGAAGATAAAATTGGTAATTCGTTGACATTTTGTGTTCCATTCATTGGTTTTAATCCGTCTGTACCAAAAATGATTATCACTGAAGCGCAGATAAAATATGCAAAAGCAACTGTATCAGGAAATGTTTTGTATAGAACAGAGTTTATTGAACTGATGGCTTTGGAAGATGGAAATCTTGCTGGTATTGAAATTATCAGTGCTTGTGATGGCGAAAAAGGAAAGTTTGTATTACCTGCTGTTGATGTCAAAAAAGGCGAAATCATTTTAGTTCATCCAAGAACAAAGGAAACTGGCTGTATAAATGAGGATGGTGATGATTTGAATCTTGCAACAGCTCCTTTTTCTAAAGATGGGGTTCGTGATTTATGGGCTGAAAATGAAAATTCACACTACAATGATTCTACTGATGTAATTTATTTATTAAATACTGTTAATAATTCTGTGATTGATGGTTTTGTGTATGCTGCAGAAAATATTACAGAGTTTAAAACAGAAGTGTCTGAGGCTGTTGATTTGCTTTTTAATGAAGGAATTTTAGGTTCAAAAGAAATTTCTAATGCAGTTTGTTCAAAAGGTGTAAGTCCTTTAAAAAGTTTAAACCGAACAAATACTGCTGAAATAAATGCCAAAATCATGAATGATGAGGAAATTGATTTGCCGATTGTTTTCGATGCGTCAAATTGGGTGGTGCGTTCAGTTTCTCCTGGTGAAATTTAAAAATAAGGTATGCAATTAGTCCGTAATAAATGAACCTGTAATAAATGGGCTGTTGAATATTTTCCAAATACAGAAAACGCAAAATCAATGTAAAGAAAGGATTAAAAAATGAAGAAGTTCAATCAACCGTATAATTTTATAGAAGATAAATCTCGTTTTTATAAGATTAGTGAATCGAACGATATTTGGATTTATGATGCTCATGCTCATAATGTATTTTCGTTAAGTAGAACTCTTTACAATGCTTTATTTTTGGAAAAGAATCAATCTTTATCTGATGTAACTGAAAAACTTTCGATTAAGGAAAATTCGTATTTTTTTAATATCATAAATAATATTATGCAGAATGAAAAAGATAATACAAGTTTTTCAGTGAAAGATGACAGTTGTTCTGTTATGATAAATACAAGTAACCGATGTAATCTAAATTGTTCATATTGCTATCGAAATAAAAGTGATCCAAATATAAATAATATTGAAACTATAAAAAAATCAATAAAATGGGTGATGAAAGAATACAAACCTAAGGCCTCAAAATATGATTTTACATATTCTATGAGTTCAGAATCTTCTATTGATATTGATATATTGAAACAGGTTTTGGCGGAATATGAAAATTATGAACCTCAGGATTTTTGTAAAAACGATTTAAAAAAAGAAGATGTGAAAAAATTTTTTATTTCATTGCATCGTGATTTTGATAATATTAAACCGGAATTATTTTGTGATATTATTGATGAAAGTGCAGAAAATGAAACTTCTTTGGTAACAATATTAAATCATCTGATCAGGGAAAAAGATTTGTATGAAATGCTTGGAATGTCTATAGGAATGTTTCAGGAAGACATGCGAACTGAAATTCAGAACAGACGGAATTATTCGTCATGGAAAGCTAATAGGGTAAATCGTTGGATTCTTGAAGTAAAATATGGTGAATATATTGATTTTACAAAAAAATCAGTTCCTCAGTACCCTTCGTTTAGTATTTTTACTAATGGTACTTGTGCCTCACCAGATTTTATAGATTTGGTTAAAGCAGCAGGGATAAATCCATTGTATGTCAGTATTGATGGTCCTCAAAAAATTCATGATTTTAATAGAAAGTTTCATACTGGAAAATGTTCATACAACGAAGTACTAAAAAATGTTAGAATTTTTCAGAAAGAGAATATTTCATTATGTGCTTCAGCAGTATTAACATCTTATTATCCAAAACCTCTTGAAATAGCATTGCATTTACAAAAAATTGGATTTTTAAAGGGTACCATAACAATTGTCAGACCAGGAACTTCAGTTTCATTTACAATGACAAATGTTGAAAATCTGTTAAATGGGTATGAAGAATTGTTTCAGCGATTTAAAAATGATGCAATAAAGAATGATTTTTCATTGCTTGATTTTTTGGAAGATGATTATTGTGTTAATCCTGTAAAGCTTTTGATTTCAAGGACAAAACAAGTGTGCAGATGTAATTTAGACAATCAGCTTGTGATTAATGCAAAAGGTGATGTCTATAATTGTCTTTATTTTGAATCTTCGGATACAAACAAAGTGGGAAATATTGATTCGGAAATAAAAAGATTGAATGGAGATAAAAGTGTAGCTTCAAGAAGTCCTTGTAATAAATGCTGGGCAAGATATTTATGTGGTGGAACGTGTTTCTATGCTTCGCAGGTAACTGTGGGGAATATTCTGGAGATTGATCCTGTTGAATGTAAAATAAGAAAACATCTTGCTAAATTAAGTTTAGATTTTGTTGTTTTTTGTAGGGAAAATAATATCAATCTTTAATCTGATGTGTAAAAAACATCAAAAAAAAGAAATAAAATTAAAAAATCGGAGGTAAAAATGGGATTTTTTACAAAAAAACAAGTAAAATTAAGTTCAGTTGCGTTTAACTTGAATGATTTTGAAGAATTAAATTACAACCAGCTGGTTGAAGTAAATGGTGGTTGTGGAGGAGGATTTTGGGCTGGAGTAAGGAATTTTTTTAGTGGAGGAAAGAACTCTTCAGGAAATTCAGGCAGTGCTAGTGGAAGTAGTT
>CAMEET010000099.1 GCA_945915085.1 uncultured Treponema sp.
TCAAAACCTGATAATCTGCAATCAAAATCATAGTCGGAACACCCATATTTGCAAGACGCACACGGTTTTGAAGTGATCCAAAATAATGCCCAATATGCAAATGTCCTGTCGGTCTGTCACCAGTCAAAACACGATATTTTTTAGGATTTTTTACCAAATCTTCTTCAATTTTTTTACTGCGCAAAACTGCAGCTTCATAACTTTTATTTATGTCGATATTTAATTCTTCACTCATAATTCCTCCAAAAAATTTTTTATTTTTTTTATAATCAGGGCGGCTTTTTGCTTTGCAAAAAACAGGCTATTCGTGCTTCGCTAACGCTCATCCTCCGCACTCGGCTTCGCCTCGCTTACGGTGGACTGCTTCGCAGGCACTACTATCCTTGCCGCAAAAACCTTGTTGAATTTATACATTTAATCAAACAAATTGAATTATCATTTTATATTATATTGATAAAACTTACAATAAAAAAAAATTTTTTATTCATTTTTTAATATCAAAGATAATGACAACAAATAAAAAACGATTTATAATAAAATCATTGTGAATGCTATAGATGTTTTTCAAGACTGGCTTGAAAATTACTTAAATTTTGAACGAACTCCTCAAAAAGAAATATTTTGGCTCGATACAATTGATTATTTATGCAAGCGTTTCAACAATCCTCAAGATTATGCTCCCTGCATTCATGTTGCCGGTTCCAAAGGAAAAGGTTCTGTTTCCAAAATGATTGCCTGCATTTTAGATGCAGCAGGGTACAACGTTGGAATTTATTCATCACCACATATCAGTGATTTTAGGGAACGCATTTCAAAACCAAATTCATTTTTTTCTGAAGAAATTTACGAAAAAACAATAAAAGAACTTGTTCCAAAAATTGATTCAATTGTTGCCGAGGATTTACCAGCCGAACGTCCACTTACATGGTTTGAGCTTGTGACACTTTATGCATTTTTGTGTTTCCGAAATGCAAAAGTGGATTGGGCTGTTTATGAAGTAGGATTAGGCGGTCGACTAGATTCTACAAACATTGTTCGACCAAAAGTCTGCTGCATAACTCCAATTGAACTTGAACACACAGAATTTCTTGGCGATACTCTCGAAAAAATTGCAGCAGAAAAGGGTGGAATCATAAAAAACTGCACTCCGGTTATTATTTCTCCACAGCAAAAAGAATCTGTAAAAATTGTTCTCAGGGAAAAAGCAATCACCCGTCATGCACCATATTATTTTGTGGAAGATTTGATTTCAAAATCATTTTACAAGTTTAATGAAAAAACAAAACGGATGACGGTTCACATGGAAAGCCCGATTTTCAACAGACCAGTTGAAACAGAACTGCAAATGTTAGGTCAAATGCAGGCTCAAAATGCTGCAATGGCTGCTTTGTGTGTAAAAAAAGTTCTTCCAAATCTCAGCGAAGAAATTATCGAAAAAGGACTTTCCAATGCAAAACTTCCAGGAAGATTTGAAATTTTTGAAAAGGTAAAAAATTATGAAGGCATAAATCATTTAATTCTAGATGGTGCCCACACTTATAATTCCATCAGACTAACTGTCGACACTTTAAATAAACTTTTTGGTGATTCAAAAGTAAATCTTCTGTTTGCCTGTGCAGCTGATAAAGATGTAAAAGATATTGCAAAATTATTTAAATACCGTTTTGAACATATTTATGTCACAAAACCTGGAACTAAAAAGAAATCTGATTTGGAAGCAGAACGTCAGGCTTTTTCAGATGCACAGTTATCTTTTACAGCAGATTCTGATTACAAAAAAATGATAAAAAAAGCACTTTCTGATTCAGCACAGAATAACGTAAATTTATTGATTACAGGTTCATTTTATCTTCTTGCCGAAGTCAAAGAATTTCTGCAAGAAAAATTCTAAATAAACCGTAATTTCAGATTTTTCTTTTTTTTAAGAATCTATCAGATTTTTTGGAATTTCAGTTACAGAATTTCGCGTTTTACTCTTTTTGAAAGACTGGTTAAAACTTCATAAGAAATTGTATTCCCGATTTCAGCTAAAGTATCTGCTGTATTTAATGCGCCGCTTTCTTTTGGACCAAAAATTACAGCTTTATCCCAAGTTTTTACATCATTATTATTTTTTCCAATATCAACCATGCACTGATCCATACAGATTCTGCCACGCACAGGGTAGCTTTTGCCGTTTATTGTAACAGTAAGTCCTGGAGAAAAACGTCTTAATAATCCATCTGCATAACCAACTGGAAGAACTGCGATGTCTGTTTCATCTTCACAAGTCCATTCTCTGCCATAGGAAACTGATTTTCCCTTGTCAAAATGACGGATCGAAGCAACTCTTGTTTCAAAAGCCAGAACAGGTTTTACATCAAAATCAATATTATGCGATTTTATAAATTTTTCTACATCTTTGTCTGGATAATATCCGTAAGTAATGATTCCAGGACGCACCATGTCTAAATGCATTTTTGGATTACATAAAAGAGCTGCACTGTTAGCACATGAACAAATTCCAGGATTTATTCCACATTTTTTTACATTTTCAACAGCAAGTTTAAAAGCTTCAAACTGATTTTCTGTGTAATCAATATTTTCCTGTTTTAAACTGTCTGCCACAGAAAAGTGTGTACACATTCCTTCCAGTTTAAGAATTTCATTTTCTTCTATATATTTAGCTTCTTTTCCTGCTTCATTCGGAAGGCATCCGATTCTTCCCATTCCAGTATCTACCGCCAGAAAAACTGGATATTTTTTTTGGGAGAGGGATTTGCATGCTTTTTTCATCATAGTGATATGTTCAAAAGAAAAAACGAGAGGAGTTATGTTATTTTTTATCAAATCAGGCATTTCATCTTCAGAACATAAACTCAAAAGAAGAATTTTTGCTGTAATTCCATTATTTCGCAGTTCTATACCTTCTTCTACAGTTGCAACTGCCAGATATTCGACCGAACATTCCTGTGCAATTTTCGCTGCAAGAACAGCATTATGACCATAAGCATCAGCTTTTACAGCAACACACATTTTTACATTTTTTCCGACATATTTTTTAATGTTTTGAATGTTATATCTCAAATTATCCTGATATAAAACTGCCTTTGTACAACGATTCATTTTGCCTTCCTTAAAAGCGCCAAGCGAAATTTTTCAACTTGTATTCTATTTTTATAACAATTTTTTAGCAATATCTTATTGTAAAATTTTAAGAATAATATTAAAATATATTAATTATGAAAGTTAATCTTACATTAGTTTTGATTATATCATCATTGTTTTTTTTCTCATGTGCTTCTACAAAAAATGTGTCTGTTGATTCTATCGAAGATAAAAATGAAGACATTCTAATAGAAGAAATAAATATAACTGAAGAAAATCAAGTAAATGTTTCTGAAATAGAAGAAAATCCAGTTACCGAAGAAATTGTTGAAGTAAAAAAAGAACCGACTGAATCAGAACTTTTTATCCAAAAAATAGAAAATATTAATATAAAATGCGTTTCAGCGCCTTCTGTTGTCACAAAAAACAGAAATTTTTCAACTCCTTATGAATTTTCAGTATCTGATGGCGAAATGAATCCACTTTCACAAATCAGTATAACTCTAACTTATCCTTCTATAAAAAGTGATGATGATATTTTGTTTTCTTCTGTAGAACTCATTTCTGATGAAAATGGAAAAATTTCTTTTGTTCCTCCAAAACCGTCTTTTGCGTGCATCTCAACTGTATCTGCTTATCCCACACCATTAAATCAAGATGAAGAAGTCATAAAAGCAGTAAATCAAAAAAAAGTTGAAGCAGTTTGGAAAGTTCGTTCAGATGTAATAAATAAAGGTGCAGTTTTATTTATCTGGGATTTTAATGAAAAAAACAGACCTGTCAATAATTCCTATGAAATTCTTTCGGAATTCAGAAAGCGTGGAATGACAATGGTCGGAAATGCTCCTGTTAATGATTCTGAATATATTGGAAAATCTCTTGATTTTTTATATAAAGAAAATTATGAAATTATCGAAGATTCTTATGGTTATTTGATTTGTGGAACTGTAAAATTTGTAAAACCAGTTGAACCTTGTGAAGAAGGATATTTATGTTCACTGACTTCAAAAATTGAAGCTTTGGATATGAAAAACGGAAAAAAAGTGTTTTCCAAAACATTTAATCATGAAGCTACAGGAAAAAATTGGAATTCCTGCGTTTCAAAATGCAAAACAGAACTTGCAAAAATGATAGTTGAAGAGATTCTTTTTGGCATGTAATTTTTCCTTGAATATAAAGTTACAAGGAATGTATGATAACAATAAATTTTGAAGATTTATAAAAGGGGACTTTTATGATTTACACAGACACAAGAGATAATTCTGTAAAAGTAGATTTTAAAACCGCTGTAATGGGTGGAATGAATCAAAAAACCGGCGGTTTGTATATTCCTGTTGATTTTCCAAAACTGAATTCTGATTTATTAAATAAAGACCCAGCTCCGTCTTTCAGAGATATTGCTTTTAATATGGCAAAACCATATGTTGAAGGTGAAATTCCAGATGACGATTTGGCTGCAATTATTCAGGATGCATATCCATTTCAACCAAAAGTTGTTCCATTAGATTCCATTTCTTATGTTATGGAACTTTTTCACGGTCCAACTTGTGCTTTCAAAGATTTTGGAGCACGCTTTATGGCAAGAACAATGTCATATTTCAACAGAAATGAAAACACTCCTTTGCACATTCTTGTAGCAACTTCTGGAGATACAGGTTCTGCTGTAGGAAGTGCTTTTTCAGGTGTTCCTGGACTTGATGTTACAATCCTGTATCCTGAAGGAAAAATCAGTCCGCTGCAGGAAAAACAGCTTTCAACTTTTACTGGAAATGTGCGTGCTTTGAAAGTTAAAGGTACTTTTGATGACTGTCAGAAACTTGTAAAAACAGCTTTTACAGATAATCAGCTCAGAGAAAAACTCCGCTTGAGTTCAGCAAATTCTATCAACATTGCAAGGCTTCTGCCACAATCTTTCTATTATATGTATTCTTCTCTTGTTGTCAGAAATAGAGCTGCAATGGATAACAAAATTCATGATCCTGCAATTATTATGGTTGTTCCTTCGGGAAATTTTGGAAATCTTACTTCTGGTTTGATTGCAAAGGAAATGGGTGCTCCAATTACTGGATTTACTGCAGCGACAAATTCAAACAAAACAATTCCAGATTGGATTGCAACTGGAGATTATAATGCCCGTCCGTCAGTAGAAACATTTGCAAATGCTATGGATGTCGGTGCTCCAAGCAATTATGAAAGAATCAAAGCAATGTACACACTTGATCAGGTTCGCCAGATGTTTGCTTCATATTGGCAGGACAATGATGGCATTATGAAATCTATCAAAGATTGTAATGATAAAACTGGATATATCATTGATCCTCACGGTGCAATTGGTTGGGCTGCATGGGATTCTATTCGCAGTGGTGCAATGAATGATTTGGTTAATGGCATAAAAAATGATTATAATAAACCTGGCCTTACACCAAATATTCCTGATTGGGCTCAGAAAGTTATTGATAAAAAAGCTGTCGGTGTGATTTTGGAAACTGCATCTCCAGCAAAATTCGGTTCAATCGTAACAGAAGCAATTGGAAAAGAACCTCCAATGCCAGCCCGTCTAGAAGAAGTTATGCGACTGCCTGATAGAGCAATTCCTATGGCAAATGATTATAATCAATTTAAAGAATGGCTCTTGGCTAATCTGTAAAATCTGAATTAAAATAAAAAAACTGTCAGACGTTTGGAAGATTTCTTCATTTGTCTGACAGTTTTTTTTTAGAATTTCTTTGGTAATGGTTTTCCCTGTTTTTTCCATGAAAGATATTCTGCAGTCGCTGTGAATAAAACATCACTTGCAGAGTTTAACCCGGTTTCCATACTGTCCTGCACAACTCCAATAATAAATCCAACACCTACAACCTGCATTGCTATATCATTTGAAATTCCAAATAATGAACAAGCAAGAGGAATGAGCAGAAGTGAACCGCCTGCAATTCCTGAAGCACCACAAGCTCCTAAAGTTGCAAGAACACAAAGAATTAAAGCTGAACAGATATCATAAGAAATGCCAAGAGTATTTGCAGCAGCAAGAGTCATAATGGCGATTGTGATTGCTGCTCCGTCCATATTGATTGTAGCTCCAAGCGGAATGGAAACAGAATACATATCTTCATCGAGATTTAGTTTTTTGCAAAGTTCCATATTTACAGGAATATTTGCAGCTGAACTTCTTGTAAAAAACGCTGTAATTCCGCTTTCTTTTAAACATTTGAAAACGAGAGGATATGGATTTATTTTTAATGTGATTGCAACAATTGCAGGCGAAACAATAAGTGCCATAAAAAGCATTGCACCAACCAAAACCAGAATCAACGTTCCATAATTTTTGAAAATGCTCAGTCCGTTTGTAGAAACTGTAGTAAATACAAGTCCAAGAATTCCAAATGGGGCAAGATTTATAATTCCCCTGACAATCTGAGAAATTCCATCTGCAATTTCTGTAAACAAATTTTTTGTGTTTTCACTTGCAATTTTTTTCATCACAATTCCAAAAATGACTGCCCATGTGAGTATACCGATGTAGTTTGCTTTTACAATAGCATCAACAGGATTTGAAATTGCGTTTACAAGGAGGTTTTTGAGAACCTGACCGATTCCAACTGGAGCAGAAGCAATATCTGCTTTCTGAACAAGTGTGATTGTCTGTGGAAAAAGAAAACTTGCAATCACAGCAATCAGTGAAGCTAAAAATGTAGAAATCATATATAAAAATATGACTGTTCCAAAACGTCTGTCTAATTTTGCTTTTCCTTTTACAAGGGAACTTGAAACAAGCGCAAAAACAAGAACTGGTGCAATTGCTTTTAAAGCACCCACAAATAAATCACCCAAAATTCCAATCCAAGTTTGAGTTGGAAGTAGAATTCCCAAAAGCGAACCAATAATAATGCCAATCACAATTCTTAAAATCAGGCTAATTGAATTGTACGCATTTACAATGTTTTTAAAAAAATTATTTTTCATAAATTTAATTATAACATAGAAATTTTAATTATTCAAACTTATGATGATTCATGATTGTAGTAAATTATGGATTTTGGCTCTGTTTTGTAAAAAATCTAATTCAAAATCGATTTATTTTCTATACTTTAAATAATTCTTCTATTATAATGGTTGTTATGAAAATTCATACTTTTAAAGGTGGTATTTTTCCACGTGAAATGAAGGAATTGACAAATAAATGTCCCATAAAAGATGTAATGCCATCATCAAAAATGGTCACAATTCCTGTAACGATGGGTGGTGCTCCAAATGTACCATGTGTAGCTGTAGGTGATTTAGTTGCCAGAGGTCAAGTGATTGCAAATGGCGATAAATTTATGAATTGTCCAGTTCATTCTTCTGTTTCTGGAAAAGTAAAGAAAATTCAAAATTGTGTGGTGACTGGAAATCAACAGGCACAATGTATCATTATTGAAGCAGATGAAGAAAATCGTACTGAATTTATGGAGCCTTTAGATCCATTTACCTGCGAAACTTCACAAGCTCTTGAAAGAATAAAAAATGCTGGAATTGTCGGCATGGGAGGAGCTTCTTTTCCAACTCATGTTAAACTAAATCCTCCGGAAGATAAAACAATAGACTATGTTCTCATCAATGCAGCGGAATGTGAACCTTATCTGACTTGCGATGAAAGAACTCTTCAAGAAGAAACGAAGAAATTTATTGATGGAATTGCAATTGTTCTTCGTCTTGTGGGAGCTCAGGGCATCATAGCACTCGAAGAAAATAAAGCTTATATTCGTCCTGTTTTGCTTGAAGAAATAAAAAATCAAGGTTATGGCGATGATATAAATGTTTGTGTCGTAAAAACAAAATATCCTCAAGGGTCTGAAAAATTTATTGTTGCTTCATGTCTTGGAATAGAAATTCCAAGCGGTAAACTTCCGGCCGACGCTGGAGTAATTATCTGCAACGTTGGAACTGTTTGTGCAATTTCTGATGCTTTCAGACTTGGAAAACCTTTGATAGACAGAGCGTTGACAATTTCTGGTGGAGCCGTTGAAAATCCTTGCAATATTAGAGTTCCAGTCGGTACTTTAATTAGCGATTTGATTCCTGATGTTTTTACTTTAAAAGAAAATTCTTGTGCTATGATTATTTCTGGCGGTCCTATGATGGGATTTGCTATGGCAGATACATCTTTTCCTGTAGCAAAAGGAACAAGTGGAGTAACATTTTTAACTGCAGATGAAACTTATCTTGGTGAAGAAGATCAGTGCATTTCATGTGGAAATTGTGCTGCAAGATGCGCAATGCGTCTGACACCTGTGATGATTATTAGAGAATTAAAAAGCGGAAATCTTGAAAAAGCCCGCAAGTTTGGACTTATGGATTGTATAGAATGTGGATGCTGTGCATTTGTTTGTCCTGCCCATATAAATATAGTTCAGCGTGTTCGACTTGGAAAAGCCATGATGAGACAGAAAATGGCAGAATCAAAGAAAAAATAGAGGTTTG
>CAMEET010000100.1 GCA_945915085.1 uncultured Treponema sp.
CAAAAATCTAAAGAAACCAGTATCAGTACATATTCCAAAAAATAAAATTTCTGCAATATCTTTTGGAATATCACCAATAATCATTTCATAAAAAATCTGAATCAAATAGGAACAGGCAGGAGCTAAAGGATTTATATAGCTTTTTACACCTTCGACAGGAGAACTTGTTTTATGATGGTCAATGATAAATAAATCAAGACCTTTTAAATCACCATCAATTTCTCCAAGCCTAAACAATTCTCCACAGTCAACAACAATCAAACCGGTTTTTGCTCTATCCTGAGAATCCTGAAAAACCATTGTATCAGAAAATTTGTCTTTCCATTTGATAATCTCATTTCGTTTAAACGGACCTGCAGATAATAACTGATATGGTTTAGAAAAATAATCGAGCATTGAAGCAACAGCTAAACAAGAGGCTATACAATCACCATCCGGTTCCTTATGTCCTGCAACAAAGAAAAAATTATGACTTTCAATAAAAGCTTTAAATTCTGAGGCGTCTTGAGATGTAATCTGTTTCATTTATTAAAATTCCAATTCTTCTAAAGTTTCTTTATCTTCGCCTTCCATTTCTTTTCTATAATCAGCAACTCCCCAAATGGAATCCGATTTATTCATTGGAACAGACAGAATAACTCGTTTAAACTCACCTTCATCTTTTACAACAGTCATAAAAGAATTATATCCTGAACGAACTTTTCTGAATTTTAATTTTCTTGGTGAATCAGGAGAACCTTTTGCCCATGCTTTTGGAATTACAACAGAACCAACCCCAACATGATTTTTTTGATAAATTATAGAATAAGCGTTTTTTCCTTCAAGAATTTTCAAGACAGGAACATTGACATAAGAAAGATCACTCCATTTTCCTTCAGTTTTTTCAAAAGAAGAGCCGGAATCATTAGATTTTTCTGCTGCAACAAGCAATCCCGAAAAAACCGTAAATAAAGCTAAAATCAATAAAATTTTTTTCATAAGACATCCTTTTCATTCGATTTATCCCACCTCAATAATTATAAACCCATTATTTCAAATTATCAATAATAAGTTTTAAAGCTTTTACAGCTTTTCCTCGATGAGAAATTGCATTTTTTTCATCAGCTGAAATTTGAGCCACAGTTTTCTGATATTCTGGAAGAAAAACAATTGGATCATAGCCAAAACCACCATTTCCAGCCTGCTCATTTATATCCTTAATCAAAATTCCTTCAAATGTTTCTTGAGCCACAAAAAGTCTATCAGAACCACAGTATAAAACCATAGCACAAGTATAATGACAACTGCGCTCACCATGAAGATAGGAAGCTGAAGGAAGATTTTCATTCTTCAAAGCATCATTTAACTGATTGATTAATAAAATATTCTGCTCTTCCTGAGAAATCTTTGAACCGTCAGGTTTTCCCTGCATAAAATCAGGACCAGCATATCTTGATGAATAAATTCCTGGAGCTCCACCTAAAGCATCCACACAAATTCCTGAATCATCCGCTATCACAGGACTTTTTACAATTTCATAAAGAGCTTTTGCTTTGATTAAACTGTTTTCATAAAAAGTGGAACCCGTTTCATCAGGATTAAAATTAATGCCTTCATCAGCCGGCGTTAAAACTGTATGTTCAGGCAGAAGTTCGCACATTTCTTTCTTTTTGTGCTGATTGTTTGTCGCTAAATAAATTTTCATTATTCTACTATAATAAAAATAAAACAAATTGGCAATTCCTGATTGCTATTTTATTATTTTCAAGATATTGAACAAAATCTTCAATTTTCCTATAATCTTATTCAATTTTCGTTAATTCGAGGTATTTTAAAATGTCATCGTCTTCCAGTACTGAAATAATTTTGCATATTTTACTTTCTATGGGAATTATTTTAATTGTCACAAAATATTTTGCAGTAACTGCCAAAAAGTTTGGTTTTCCACAGGTTGCAGGAATGATTATTGCAGGACTTTTACTCAGATTTATTCCATGGTTTAAAAACTTTGGCGGAACTGAACCGAATTATATTTATCAGGAAACTAATAATTTCATTTCATTTATGGCGGAAATCGGTGTAATTTTGATTATGTTTTCTGCCGGTCTTGGAACAAATCTAAAATCACTTATAAAATCAGGTATCAAATCTACTATTATAGCTTGTTGTGGTGTTTTTGTTCCTTTGTTAATGGGAACCGTCATGGCTTTGTGTTTTTGGGGTTTTGATGGTTTTGGAACGCAGGAATTTTTTAAATCTGTTTTTGTAGGAACTATTTTGACTGCCACATCAGTAAGCATTTCCGTAGCAGTTTTAAAGGAACTTGGCAAAATCAAAAGCGATGTCGGACAAACTATTATTTCTTCTGCCATTATCGACGATGTCATTGGAATTATCGTATTGACAATTGTTTTGGGCGTAAGCACTGGAAAAGGCGGATATATTGGCATTATTCTTAAAACTCTTGCGTTTTTTGCATGTGCTATTATTGTAGGATTTATCGTTTACAGACTTTTCAGATGGTATGATTTGAGACATCCGCGTTCAAGAAGAATTCCAATCTATGCTCTTGGACTTTCATTTATTTTTGCATTCTGTGCTGAAAAATTTTTTGGTATTGCTGATATTACAGGGGCTTATATTGCAGGAATAGTTTTGTGTAATTTAAGTGATGCCTCTTACATGGAATCAAAGATTGATATTAACGGTTACATGCTTTTCAGCCCGATTTTCTTTGCAAGCATTGGTTTAAAAACAAATCTTTCAGGATTTAATGCTAGTTTACTTTTATTTTCGATTGCATTTGTGATTATCGGCTGCATTTCAAAAATTATCGGATGCGGTGGAATTTCTAAACTTCTTGGTTTTACATGGAAAGAAAGTTATCAGATTGGACTTGGAATGATGGTTCGCGGAGAAGTTGCACTTATAGTTGCAAGCAAAGGTCTTGCAGTGGGACTGATAGATTCAAAATATTTTTCATCGGTAATTCTTTTGATAATTGTGTCATCGATGGTTGTTCCTGTTTTGATGAAAAAAGCATTTAAAGAAAAAAATCTCCCAGAAATTTCAGAAAAATAAAAAAATCAAAAAAAATCACACATTTATCAGCAGTCTTTTTTGATTTCAACAAATGTGTGATTTTTATGTGATTAAACAAACAGTTTTTTTTGATTTATTTTAAAACAACCTGCCCATCTTTTAATACGGCAAATTTTGTAAATCCCTGTTTTTCAAGCATATCAAATTGAGGTCCCATTTTTTTTGCTTTTCTGAAAACAGCAACGTTGTAGTCTTTTCGCAAAGTTTCAGCTTTATTCATAATGTCAGCAAAATCGACAGAATCATCATAAAGTAATGCACAGCGTTCTTTTGCTCCAGGAATCTGATAATTCTGTTCCAAAAGAATGCTGCAAATTCGTTCAAAGCCGATACTAAAGCCAACAGCAGGAATATTCTGACCTGTAAACTTTCCAATCAAATTGTCATATCGGCCGCCACCACCAATTGCTCCGCTGAACAAAGGACTTGCAATTTCAAAAACAGCACCTGTATAATATCCCTGACCGCGCACAAGATTAGGACAATATTTTACATCATATTTTCCGCCTGAAACTTTTTTAGCAGTCTGAATTATGTATTTCAAATCATCACCGATACTTGCATCCGAACATCTGGAAATAACATTGTCTAGAGTGATTTCTCCCTGCTGAATGAATTCAACAAGCGAATCAATTGCTTTTTGGTCAAACTGTTTTTCCTGAAGTTCAGCTTTTACACCTTCAGTACCAATTTTATCAAGTTTATCAAAAGTAATACAAACTGAATCAATTGATTCAGGCAAAAATCCCATTGTTTCAAGCATATTTCGAAGAATACGTCTGTCATTAATATTAATATAAAAATCTTTGAAGCCGATTGATAACATGGCATTTGCAGTTACATCAATCAATTCCACTTCGGCGTTTACACTTGAATCCCCAAGAATATCAATATCACACTGAACAAATTCCCTCATTCTACCTTTTTGAGGACGTTCTGCACGATATACTCTGTCAGTTTGAATTACTTTAAATGGAAAACACAGTTCATTTCTGTTTGCTGAAAAAAATCTTGTAAGCGGCAATGTCAAATCATAACGCAATCCCATATCAGATAAATCTTTATCTGCTGGATTTGGTTTTGCAAGTGCAGATTCAAGTTTATCACCACGTTTTAATACTTTAAAAATGAGATTAAGATTGTCGCCACCATCTGATTTATCAAGATTTTCTGAATCTTCAAGAATTGGTGTGGAAATGCGTTCAAAACCACTTGATTTATACGTTTCAAGAATTTTTGACTGCACAAAATCGCGCATCCGCTGTTCCTGAGGTAAAATATCTTTCATTCCTTTTAATGCATTTGTTTTCATAATTACTCCTGTTAAAACTTCGCACCTGAGCAATACATTTATATGTATCACAGTTCATTTAATCAAAAAAAATATTTAGCCACGTCTATTCAGACAAAAAATGTTCTAACTGAACACCTTCGCCATTTTTAACAGATTTCGTCAGTTTTTTTCCAATCAATAAGTCAAAAAACTTTGGACTTGCGCCAACTGAAAGGACTTTTTCTGTTCTCAAAATTGCAATATCAGATTCCCGAACAGTTTCGCCGCATTTCATATCTCGCAAATAATGAAGACTTCTGTTTGTTCGATTATAGTTTTTTATTTCTGATGTGGCAAGACGTTTTACTCCATCACCAAGACACTCATAAACTTTTTTTTGTCCAAATTGTTCAAAAAGCTGTTCAACGGCACGCTTAAAACCAATTTCTTTTCCATAATGATTAAGTGATGTTTCTGTTTGATGAACAGCGTGAACCATCAGAGCAAACTGTTCTGGTTCCAAGGCAACAGGATCATCTAATCCATCAGTTTTTCTACTCAAAGTGATGTGTTTTTCAATAATAGTTCCGCCGCATAAAACACTCAAAACAGGAACAAGAATCGGATCTAGACTATGATCACTAACACCACATTCGATTCCAAAAATATTTTTTAGATTTTCTATAACTTTTAAATTATATTCACTTTCTGGTGCCGGATAACTGGTAATGCAATGAAGAAGCTGAACATTTTCAGTGCCAAGCAATTCAACAGCATCTTGAATATCAGAAAGCTTTGAAACTCCGCTTGAAAGAATTACAGGAACAACAGATTGTGATTTTTTTTTCTGATTTTCACGATATGCTGCAAGTTTTTCGAGCATTTTAAAATGATTTAACTCAGGACTTGCAATTTTAACAAAATCAGGATTGATTGAAAGCAGCTGCTCAAGGCTTTTTATTCCAAATGGAGAACAGCAGAATTTTGCTCCCTTTTTATGAACATAATCATGTAATTCGTTGTAAAAATCAGAAGTACATTCAAGCTCGCAAAATCTTTGATACAATGGAATTTTTCCAGTAGGAAGCTGCACAAATCCAGTATCGGGATGAAGAATTTCGTCTGCATAAACCCACTGAAACTTTACAGTATCAGCGCCACTTTCCACAGCTGCATCCACAAGTTGTTTTGCTTTTTGAATTGAACCTTCGTGTGAAGTTCCAATCTCTGCAATTATATTAATTTTTGACATCATCTGCCCTTTTTTATGTATTTCGGTTATAAAATATTTTTTTTGTCTTAAAATTGTTTTTCGCTCTGATTTGAAATTTTCTGTGCTTTTAATCGATTGTTATAAACTAAAACTGAACTAGAAGGAAGCCAGCCTTGTTCAAAATAATACCATACTTCATTTTTTGAATCCAAAGATTTTCCTTTTACCTGCAGAACATCACCTTTTCTGCAATGCCCGATTACAGATGCACTCCAGTCTTTTGATTCTTTAAATGCCGCATAAGGTTCACTCACTACAGCCCATTGAACATCTGGAGCAAGAGCCAAAGGTTCACTGTTATCTAAAATGATTTCAGTTTCATCTTTTTTGGCACAACCAATAATCAAAAATGAAAATAATAGTAATATCAAACTTGAAATCCACTGGATGCGGAACAATTGCAAACTTTTAAAAGAAGATTTTATTTTAATATTTACAATTTTATTGAAGTTTTTTGTCATTTTGTACACCATTTTTTTACATCATCATAGATTGCCAAATCTGAATCAACAAAAAACAGATTTGGAATATTTTCAATGTTTTCCCATTTGTATTCAGTATGTTCAGTAAGCATAAAAGGAATTTGATTTCCATCATGAGGAAAATGAACCTCAAAAGCATCCAAAAAACATTCCTTATCTTTATGAAAAAATGTTGTGTTTGTAATATGCCGACCGACTGTAACATCCACTCCAAATTCTTCCATCATTTCGCGTTTAATTGCAGTTTCAAAATCTTCATTTCCGTCAATTTTTCCACCAGGGAATTCCCATCTTCCTCCCATATCGCCTTTCATCTGACGTTTTGCAATAAACACTTTTCCATCTCTGTAATCTATACACGCTATCGATCTGCTCATAACTTATTTTTTTACCACTCCTGAAAGTTCAATTTGTTTATCATTTAGTTTCACAATTGCATCAACCCTTATTATATCAAAATCCGTAAATTTTGCACGAATATATTCTTCATTGTTTTCAAATATAATAGAAGAAAAAGATTTATCACTCACCTGATTATTCTGTTCAATTGCAAAAAACTCTACTTCAACTTTTGCAGGTTTGTATTTTTCTCCGTTTTTTTCATATTTTTCCTGATTTTTTTTTGTGCGGAAAGTTTTGACAGTTGCATAAATATGCTGTTCAAAAGAAAAAGCCTGAAGTTCAAAATTCACACCATCAATTTTTCCGTAAGCACGTGTAGAATTAAGTCCTGAATAAACCCATGCAGCTCCTACAAAAAGAATCAAAGCAAAAAGAATCCAGATATTCTGTTTCTGAAAAAAAATTTTTATTCCGCGGACAGGTTTCATTTTGCCATTGTAATAATCCTGAACGATTTGAGGAGCATTTGCAATTCTTTTTTCCCGATTGTAATAAAACTTCAACTCTTTTTCAGATTTATCATCTGGATAAGACTCCTGCGTATCTTCAAACATCAAACCGTCCTAAAATTAATTCTTTACAATTGCATCAATAAGACTGTCGGTTCTGTACCATACAACTCTTGCAAACTCTTTTTCAAGATATAAAGCCGTTATTATTCCATCCAGCGACAAAGCCATTGAATCAAAAATAATTTTATTATGATCCACTTTGAACTGGCGGCGCAAAATTCTCTGATTTTCACTCTGAAGCATTTCTATGTTAAATCCAGATTCGGTCTTTACAATAAAAAATTTCCATCCGCTTTTTGTAACTCCCAAAAAATCATACGGAATGCGATAAGTGAGTTTACTATAATCAGATACAACAGATTCTTCGTAAGCAGGAATTGTAAGTGGATTTTCATAAACTCCAGTTTCTATATCAAAAGGATACAAAAGTGTCTGAATATAATTGATTCCTGACTGAACTTTAGAATCTTCATCAAAATATGTTGAATAATAATCAACTTGAACATAAAGTTTATAATTGACAGGATCAGGCACAACATTCTCTATAGAAAGGAAAATTTCAGACTGTTCATTCTGCTTTTTAATCAAAGGAATTGTGTTTTTGGAAATTGGAATCATAAACTTCAAAAAACCTTCTTTTGTAAACCAATAAGCCATTTTTCCTTCTGTAGAAACACTTATTACGACAAGTTCATCTTTTGTTGTTGAAAAAACGCGTTTAATATATGGAAAAGGAGTTCCTCCAGGTCCTTGCTGCCCAATGTACTCTATATTTGAACCATCGCGCGACATTCGCAAAACTGTCTGACAAAAAAGCATCGAACCGTCTTCACTTTGTTCCTGCCTGTCTTTAGGAATGGAACTTACAGCATAAATGTTTTTATTTGAATCTACCGCGATACTTCCAGGATATTCAAAAGGATAAGAAATTTCGTGGCGCACACATTCTTCCGGCCGTTTGGAATTTTCTATTAATCTTGCAGTCTGTGATTCTTCGTTGTAAAACAAAGTGAGCAAATCGCCATAAGAATTCAATTCCATTATTTTTTGAGCTTCACCGTTTACAATGTAAAAAAAACCGTCCTGCATGGCAATTCCATATCGCACTTCTCCACTGTTATTTAAATCATTAACGCTCAATTGCTGCGAAAATTTGCCATAAGAAATCTGAAAAAGTTCATCTTCACTGATAGATTGAATTGTTTCATTTTTAGAACAGGAAATAAATCCCAAAAATATAAAGAAGAAAATTGTCGCAGCAAAAAAATTTTTATTCATATTAAAATAATTATATAAATTACTTCTACAAATTTCAATCAAAATCACAGGCAAAATCACAG
Source organism: uncultured Treponema sp. (assembly GCA_945915085.1). Taxonomy (GTDB): domain Bacteria; phylum Spirochaetota; class Spirochaetia; order Treponematales; family Treponemataceae; genus Treponema_D. The sequence continues at coordinate 8,364 of CAMEET010000100.1, forward strand.
GCATTTTGCTTCGTTTCACTTCGCAAAACCAGGGTGTTCCGCAATTCCCTAACGGTCAGCCGCTTCCCTCGCTTCGTTTCACTTCGCTCAGTCCAGTGG
>CAMEET010000101.1 GCA_945915085.1 uncultured Treponema sp.
CAGAAAAAACTTGCTGAACAGCTTGATGAAGTTGTTGGTTCTGTTGTAAACAATGTTGGTGTAAATTTAAACACTGCCTCTTATTCACTTTTGAAATATGTTTCTGGAATCAATGCATCAACAGCAAAAAAAATCGTAGCATACCGCGATGCAAACGGAAAAATCACAAGCCGCGAAGATTTAAAGAAAGTTCCAGGACTTGGACCAAAAGCATTTGAACAGTGTGCAGGATTTTTAAAAATTGCCGAAAGTTCTGATCCTCTTGATAATACTTGGGTTCACCCGGAAAACTATGATGCGGCTCGTGAAGTTTTGCCTTTGATTCAAAACGGAGAAAAAGTTCCCGCCGATTTAATCAAAAAGATTGCAGAAAAATATAATCTTGGCGAAACTACTGTAAAAGATATCGTAGAAGAATTGCAAAAACCAAATCGTGACCCTCGTGATGGTTATCCTGCTCCAATCATGCAAAAAGGAGTTTTGCAGTTTGAAGATTTAAAAGAAGGAATGAAAGTTACTGGAAAAATCAGAAATGTTGTTGATTTTGGAGCTTTTGTTGATATCGGTTTGCATGAAACTGGGCTTGTTCATTTGAGTGAAATGAGCGATAACTTTGTTGAAAATCCAATGGATGTAGTAAAAGTTGGCGATGTATTCGAATTCACAATCATTCAGCTTGATGTTGACAGACGACGAATTGGACTTTCTTTGAAAAGTGATGCTGCAAGTCGTGCTGGCACTGGCGAAAAAAGTGCTGTAAAACCAAGAAACTCATCAAATGGTTCTGGCTCACAGGGTGGCAAAAAAGTTGTAGTAGTTAAAAAAGCTGGCGCATCAGGAAATACTTCTGCAGATGCAAAACGTCAGCCACAGTCATCAAGAGGCGGCAGAAATTATGGCAGTGATGATGGCGAAACTTACAATCCATTTGCAGCTTTTTTCAATAAAAAATAATTCGTGTTAAAATCGCAATAAAGATTGTAAAAAAACAGCAGTAAAAACAAAAGTGCAGTAATTCATGTTTTGATATTATCAATAATCATGTTTCACTGCACTTTTTTTAAATTTAAGGAATTTACATTATTTTATTTTCTTTAATATGGTATAATATAGATAATTAAGAAAACGGGTATTTAATAAATCCCCAAAATAATCAGGAGTTATTACTTATGGTTTATTACGTAAATGGTTCTGTAGAAACAAGTGGAAATGGCTCAAAGGAAAGTCCTTTCAAAAAAATTCAAATGGCAGCAGATGTTGCCGTAGCTGGTGACGAAATTATCGTTGCTCCTGGGATTTACCGCGAATATGTAAATCCAAAAAATGCTGGTGAAGAAGGTAAGCCAATTGTTTATCGTTCAGAACAAATCAAGGCTGCACATATCACGGGAGCTGAATCAATCAAAAATTGGGAAAAATTCGAAGGTGATGTTTGGGTTACAAGAATTAAAAACTCTTTCTTTGGTGATTATAATCCATACAAAACTTTGGTTAGCGGTGACTGGTTCATTGCATATATGATTGCTCATACTGGCGATGTTTTTCTGAATGAAAAATCTATGTATGAAGTTACTTCTCTTGATTCTGTAAAAAAACCAGAAGTTTTCATTCCTTCTTGGGATCAGGAATTTTCTGTTTACACTTGGTACACAGAACAGGATGAAAAAAATGATGAAACAGTGATTTACGCAAACTTCCAGGGAAAAAATCCAAATGAAGAAAATGTAGAAATTTCTGTTCGTCAAGATTGTTTCCTTCCAGAAGCAGAAGGCATCAATTATATTACTTTGAGCGGTTTCAAAGTTTCAAAGGCCGCAACACAATGGGCTCCACCAACTGCCTATCAGGATGGAATGATTGGACCTCACTGGTCAAAAGGCTGGGTTATCGAAGATTGTGAAGTTTATGAATCAAAATGTTCAGGAATTTCCTTAGGAAAATATCTTCAACCACAAAATAATAATAAATGGTCAAAAATCGTTGTAAAAGACGGTGCTCAAACAGAACGTGAATGTATCTGTCAGGCTCAACTTGAAGGCTGGTCAAAAGAAAGAATAGGTTCACACACGATTCGACGTTGTGAAATCCACGACTGCGGACAGACAGGTATCGTAGGTCATCTTGGTGGTGTTTTCTCAGTAATCGAAGATAATCACATCCATCATATTAACAATAAACAAAATCTTGCAGGTGCGGAAATTGGTGGTATCAAAATGCATGCTGCCATTGACTGTATTTACCGCCGAAATCACATTCATCACTGTACAAGAGGAATGTGGCTCGACTGGCAGGCGCAGGGAACACGCGTTACTCAAAGCATTTTCCACGACAACACATTGCCAAAAGAATATAATATGAACGAAAAGAGCATTGGTGGTGTCGGCGAAGATATTTTCATCGAAGTTTCTCACGGACCAACACTTGTGGATAACAACATTTTCCTTTCAGAAAGAGCTTTAAAACTTCCAACTCAGGGTGTTGCAATGCTCCACAATATCATTGCAGGTTCTTTTGTTTCTGTTGGAATTGGAACAAACAACGGAACTCCAAATATTCCATCTGCACGCTACACACCATATCATCTCCAGCACAGAACAGAAATTGCCGGTTTTATGACAATTCTTCACGGAGATGACAAGTTCTTCAACAATATTTTCATTCAGCAGGATATGCGTCCATATTTGAAAGATGTTATGGATTTTACAAAAACTCATTTCAACGATTGGGATGACCATAACCTGGAAACTGGAACAAACATCTTCTCAAAATATCCAACTTATGAAGAATGGAAAGAACAGTTTAACTGTTACTGCGGAATGGGTTCTGTTACAACTGACCGTTATTATGATAAACTTCCTGTTTGGACAAAGGGAAATCTCTATTTCAACGGAGCTGTTCCAAGCGTGAAGGAAGAATCGCCATTCGTTGACAACAAAAACAAAATCTTTATCAAATATGAAGAAAAAGACGGAAAGCCTGGTATTTCTACAAATCTTTACGATTTTATTCCAGAAGCAAATCTTGGTATCTTGAATACTGACAGTCTTGAACCAGCATTTGAATCTGAACAAAAATACGAAAATCCAGACGGAAGTGCAATTACTTTTGATACTGATATTTTGGGGCAAAAACGTTCTGGCAAAACTATTGCAGGTCCATTTGCAAACAAAGCAGATGCTCAAAAAGGTTTGTTCTAGTTTTTAAGCAGAATCGGACATTATAAATAAAAATTATAATGGGGGAAGTTTTGGAAATCTACATTTCAGATACCAAAAACTTCCCTCAAACTTTAAATTTGTGATATATTTTTAAAAGTGGATACTTTATCTTTTGAAAAAATTACTGCCGCTTACAAAAAAGGGAAAAACACAAAACTCATTTTGCAAGATGTGAGCATTTGTTTAAATCCTGGAGAATTTGTGTGCCTTTGTGGCCCGAACGGATGCGGAAAATCAACATTGCTCAGTATTCTCAGCGGAATTCCAAACAAAAATCTGCAGATAGTTTCAGCTCAAAAACTTCCTTCCCTAAATCAGACTCCTCTTCATAAAATCAAAAGGATGGAATGTGCAAAAAAAATTTCGTATATGCAGCAAAATGAATTTTCGATGTGGGATTTTTCTGTTTTTGATTTTGTTTTGCAGGGAAGATTTTGTCATTCTGATGGAGGACATTATTCCAGCGAAGATTTTGCAATCGTGAATCAGATTTTGGAAGAAATGAATCTTTTGGATTTTTCATCAAGAAATGTAAATGCACTTTCTGGCGGTGAATTTCAAAAAATCAGAATTGCACGAGCTTTGTGCCAAAAACCTGAATTCATGCTTTTGGACGAACCTGCTTCTAATCTTGATTATGTTTATGAACCCAAACTCATGCAGATGCTTCAATCAATTTCTCATCAAAAAAACATAAGCGTGCTGGCGATTGTGCATAACATTAATCTTGCATGGTCTTTTGCAGATAAAATTTGTCTTTTACCGCCAAAACATAGTATACTTTCTGGAAAGCCTAATGAAATTATGACAGCAGAAAACCTGAAACTTACATTTGGAGTTGATTTTCAATGCAAAGAAACAAAACTTTTTCAATCATCACTATAATCTGTTTTTGCTCAGTGATTTTTATTCCGATTGGCCTTGTGCTTATGTGGTACTCAACACAATGGTCAAAAAAACGGAAATTGATTTTGTCGGGAATAATGACCGTGGTTTATGTTGGAATCGTCTGTTTTTTGATGCTTTTTGAACCAAATCAATCTGGAACTGGCTCAGGATTGCCTTTTGGCAGCGGAAATCAAAATGTTGAATCGCAATATGAAAGCGAACAGCAAAAAAGTTCTAGGAAAGCAAAACAATCGGGTGCAAATCCTTCTGCAAAAGAAAGTGAAGATGATTTTCCAACAGAAAAAGCAAAACTTCCAAAAAAAGTGCAGAAAGGTGAATCTAAATCACTTGGAAAATCTTTTTACACAATAATGTTCTTTTTGTTTATGCTTTTTATCATTATCTGGCAAAATCTGAAAGCAAAGAAAAAAACTGGAACGTACGAAAATCCTTATGTTGATACAAAAAAATATAAACTTCCTCTGGATGACAGTTTTAAAATCCCGACAGTTCATTTCACAAAGATTGATTTTGACGAAAATGAAAAAATTGTTTTTGCCACTGAAACGACACAAAAAAATCAAAATAAAGATGGAGATTTTGTAGTAACAGACAAACGCGTTGTAGTTCTTGGAAAATCAGGGGATTATGAAATTCCGCTTCAGGAAATTTCTGCTGTGTCTTCGGTGACAAATTCTGTAATTCAGATAACTAGCGGTGAACAGAAATTTTACATTTTTGTACCTGAAAATCAGATGAAATTTGCAATTGCAACAGTTCGCTGGGCTTCAGCAAAAATCAGTCCAAAATAATTTTTCGGTCGTCCTCTTTTTCTGCAGGTTTGTACAATATTGCTACATTTCCAATAATGCGGACTAAATTTGCATCACAATATTCGCAGATTTGATTTGCAAGTTCAATTTTCTCGTCTTTGTATTCATTAAATTTAATTTTCAAAAGTTCGTGAACGGCAATCGATTTTTTTGTCATCTCCAAAACACCGTCTGTTACGCCAGCACCACCAACAATCACGACAGGCTGTAAATCATGAGCCAATTTTTCAAGCATTTTTCTTTGTCTGCTGTTAATTTCAATCATAATAACCTTTTTAACACAAATTCTTAAAATCTATTTTACTTATTTTCAAAATGTTTTCAATACTGTATTTGGATTATGTACAATAATATGAGATTTTGTCTCGTGCAAACAAGATGTGCGTTGGTGTGAGCTTGAAAAAGAGGGACAGACCTTGGTTTTCTTAACAAAAGATTTCGCCAGTTTGGTGTGACGCGTAAGCATGCTGCAGGTTTTTAAACTGCACAGCGCACCGAGGCTTGAACAGGCGACGAAGTCGAGTCCTTGTCTATTGAAAACTCCATTACTTGAACTGAAAAAAAGGGACAGACCTTATTTTTATGACAAGGACCGAGCGATTAGCGAGCTGTGAAAGGCGACTGACTAACTGAATTCTGCTGATAAAAAGAGGGACAGACCTTGAAAACAGGAACAGACATCGGTTTTCTTTGATTAACAAAATTGAAAAAAAACGGTATATTATTCTTATAGGAAATATCATGTGCAAAAAATTGATTTGTGTTGAAAATTGCCGTATTGAAAACGATAAGGAAGTTTTTATCAAAAACTTGTCGTGGACGATGAATGATGGGGAAGTTTGGCTTGTAATTGGTCCAAATGGCGGTGGTAAAGCTGATTTTGTGAATGCACTTTCAAATATGGGAAAGTTTAGGTTTGTTCCGTCGTTACAATCGGAAAGTTTGTATGCGAATTATTTTGGCGACAGCGTGGAAATTGTTTCACTTGAACGTGCTGCCCGGTTGATTCAGGAAGAACGTGAAAATGACGAAAGTGAATATATTGAAGGCGGTGTTGACATCGGCAGGACTGGCCGTGTTTTTATTGCGGAAGGTGTTCTTGGTACTGTCAAAAAAAATGCTCCTCTGCCGAATGAGTTTTTGAAGCTTGAAGAAAATGAAGCTATCAAGCTTTGTGGTATTGAAAAAATTCTTGATCGCGGCATAAAATATATGTCTACTGGCGAAATCAGAAGAACTTTGCTTGCACGCGCTTTGATTTCCGGAAAAAAACTTCTTGTTTTGTCCGACCCTTTTGCTGGACTTGATGTGCAAAGTCGCGCTATTCTGCTGGATTTTTTTAATAATATTGCTCAAAAAATGTCTGCATCTCACTCTGATAAAGAATTTTATGCTGGTGAAAGTTTTCCTCACATCATTCTGGCAATGGAACGCTGGCATGAAATTCCGCCTGCTGTAACTAATGTTCTTGAGTTTTCAAATAAACAGGTGACTTTTTGTGGAAAAAAAGCTGATTATGAAAAAATTCTCGAACAGCGGAAAATTGATGAAAAAAAATCTGAAGAAAAGGAAAAAGCGGCTTTTTCTGGTGCACTGAGTCAAACTCTGCAGGAAACAAAAGTGTTGCAGCAGAATAATCTGCCAACTGATGAAGTTCTTGTGCAGATGAACAATGTGAATGTTGGTTGGGATGATAATTGCGTTTTGAAAAATCTTTCCTGGGAACTTAAAAAAGGTGAACATTGGCTTGTACGCGGCCCAAACGGAAGTGGAAAAACTACTTTTTTGGAACTGATTACTGGTGACAACAAGCAGGTTTATTGTAATGATGTCCGATTATTTGGAATAAAACGCGGAACTGGCGAATCTATCTGGGATATAAAAAAACAGCTTGGAATTGTTTCTTACAGACTTCATGTGGAATATCGAATGGTAGGTGGTACTTCGCTTGAAAATGTGATTATCAGCGGATTTCGTGATTCTATAGGTTTGTATGATGCTGCTACTGATGTGGAACGTGCTGCAGCTAAAAAATGGCTTGAACTCGGTGGTTTTCAAGGCAGGGAAAACTGCACTTTTGGAAGTTTGAGTTACGGTGAACAGCGTGCCATTTTGATTTTGCGTTCAGCCGTCAAATGTCCGAAAATTTTGATTTTGGATGAACCTTGTCATGGACTTGATGAACAATATCGCAAAAAAATTCTTCAGCTTATGGAAGAAATTGCACAGGGCGGCACGACAACTCTTCTTCATGTTACTCATGATACTTCGGAAGTTTTGCCATGCGAAAAGCACATTCTGGAACTTGTTCCAAATCACAATCCTATGTACAATATAATAGAAAGAAATGATTAATTTTGATTGATTTCGTCTCAAGAAAGGAAAATCCATTGCGTTTTCATGGTTTTTTCAGTAAATTAAATATAAATGTTTTTTGAGAGGTAGACTATGGCTGACCAAAAATTGCTTGATACTGTAAAGGAAGCACTTGAAATGTTCAGACCGCAGCTTCAGGCTGACGGTGGTGATATGGAATTTGTTTGCATTGATGATGAAAATAAAGTCCACCTTAATTTGACTGGAGCCTGTGGAAGTTGTCCGATGGCTTTGATGACTTTAAAAATGGGAATTGAACGATATTTAAAAGATGCCTGTCCTGAAATTTCTGAAGTAGTTCAGGATAATGCTGTTGATTACGGCGAAATGGGAATGGACTTTTAGTCTTGTTTGATATCCTGCTGCTGAAAATGCAGCGATTTTGGGGGAAATATGAAAATTGAAAATGAGAAATGGGTTGCAATTCATTATACATTAAAAGATGATGATGGAAATCAGCTTGATTCTTCTGTGGGCGGTGTTCCTCTTGGTTTTGTGTATGGTAGAGGATACTTGATTTCGGGGCTTGAAAAAGAGCTTGCTGGAAAACAAGTTGGAGATAAGTTTTCTGCTGTAATTCAACCGGCTGAAGGTTATGGTGAATATGATTCCAGATTGATTATCGAAGTAGACAGAAAACAGTTTGAATTTGACGGCGAACTTCAAATAGGAATGCAGTTTTCGGTTATGACTCCTCAAGGACCTTCTGTTGTGCGCATTGTGGAGATTAACGGAGATAAAATCAAGATTGACGGAAACCATGAATTAGCTGGTAAAGTTCTTCATTTTGATGTTGATGTTGTGGAAGTTCGTGATGCAACTGAAGAAGAATTAACACCACCATCTTGTGGAAGTGGCTGCGGCGGTGGATGCGGAGGCTGCGGAAGCGATTGTGGCGGCGACTGTTCCACAGGCTGTGGTGGTTGCGGTTGTAATTAATCAAAAAAATTCAGGATAAAAAAATTGGGAATTGTACTTTGTTTTCTGCCTTTAATTATAGCACTGGTAATTTTTACTTTAGGGTTTAAATTAAACTTTTTTCATCAGATTATTGCTGTTTTGATTGGACTTTTGACAGTAATTCCCATTTCTTTTATCCAGTTTTTTCTTCCTGATATTCCTTTTTTGCTGCAGTATCCTTT
>CAMEET010000102.1 GCA_945915085.1 uncultured Treponema sp.
ATAATTATTTTACGCATAATACTTTTCATTTTGTCCCCCATTTCACAAATCTATTCTTTTTTTGATATATAAAATTATACATATAATATACAAAATATAAGTTTATTTTTCTACAAAATTTTACTTATTTTAAATAAATATTTTAAAATTTTTTTTTTCACTTATTTTTTTCACTCAATTATATTCATTTATATTTTTCTTTTGACGTACATAAATTTTTTAAGATTTTTCTATGAATCCTGCATAGCAACAGATTCAAAATACTTTTCATGAGCTTTTTCAAGCTGGTCGTCTGTAACATGCGTATAAATTGTTGTTGTACTCAAATCGCTATGTCCCAAAAGTTCCTGCACAGAACGCAAATCTGCACCGCCAGACAACAAATGAGTCGCAAAAGAATGACGCAATGTGTGCACTTTTGCATCCACACCAGACAATACTTCCAATTCTTTAAATCTTTTCCATACACCTTTTCTGGAAATCGGCTCACCTTTATAATTCACAAAAAGCTGAGGAACATTTCTTCCTTTCGTCAAAACAGGACGCACTTTTTCCAAATAAATTTTGATTTTTTCAAGTGCTCGCTCACCAAAAGGGACAATTCTTTCTTTATCACCTTTTCCACGCACCAGAATTAATTTTTCTTCAAGATGGACGTTTGCAATCAAAAGTCCGCACGCCTCACTTATTCGCAATCCGCAGGAATAAATCAGTTCAAATAAAGCATCATCACGAATACCTGAAGCAGTTTTTGTATCTATCACACTCAAAAGATTATCAACCTGCTCCACAGAAAGAACTTTTGGAATTTTTTTAACCGCTCTTGGTTTTTCAAGTAATAAAGTAATGTTTTCTTCCCAGAAACTTTTTCGCACAAGAAAATCACCAAAAGCACGCAGAGCTGAAATATCTTTTGAAATAGTCAGTTCGCTCACACCTGACTCCTGTCTTTTTATCAAAAAAAGGATTAAATCCTGAGTTGAAACAGCTCTTAACTTAATTTTCTCCTTAACCAGAAAATTCAAAAACTCTTCCACAGAGATTTTATAAGTCATAGCCGTCTGTTCAGAATCCCTTTTGACAAGAATCAAATCTGAATAAAACTGATTCAAAAGTTCAAAAACCGTCATCCGTCACCTTATATACTTCAAAAGAGATTAATCATCTGACAGTTTGATTGAACGGCTGAATTCCGGCTTTCTCCAGATTGCAGGCTGATTAATGTCAGCTTCGTTTGGAACAAAGCCAGCTGGCGGTGTAAAAGATTTATGTACCGGTTGAGCAAAATTTCCGGCTGAACCGCTGATTTCATCAGAATAATCAGAATCAAAAAGTCCCTGCCCAAAATTTTCTGAAGTTTTTGCCTTTTTATCTCCGCTCTGCAGATTATTACCGTTTTGATTTGGAGCGGAAGACTGCCCGTTTCTATTCTGTCCAAAGTTTTGATTTGGATTCTGCCTTGCATTTTGTAAATTGTGAGCGTTATTTGATAAATCTTTTTTGGAAATAAAATCTCCGCCCAAATTATTCATGCTGCTATTCTGTCCGCGTGAAACACTATTCAAAATATTTTCAAATTCAGAAGCACTTACAACATTTTCAGGAAGTTTCTTAGGTTTTTCCACTTCAACTATTTTTGGAGCTTCTTCAACTGCTTTCATTTCTTTCTGAGATTTTTCAAAACCAGTTGCAATAACAGTTACGCTGATTTTTCCTTGAAGTTCCGGCTGAGTAACCTGTCCCCAGAACATATTATATTCTTTATCAGCAGAAGCAGTAACAATTTTACAGATTTCGCCAACTTCTTTAAGCGTAATCTCTTCTGAACCGCAGATATTAACGAGAAGATTTTTTGCACCGTCAATTTTCGAATCTTCAAGCATTGGATTGTTTATTGCATTATAAGCAGCATCTGTTGCTCTGTTTTCACCTTCACCAATACCAATTCCAAAAATTGCATTTCCTTGACCAGCCATAGCGTTGCGCACATCAGCAAAGTCAGTGTTTACATCACCAGGATTTGTGATGATATTTGAAATGCCTTCTACACCCTGACACAAAACTTCATCAGCTTTCCTGAAAGACTCTTTTACAGTCAGATTTTTATCAACATTTTTAAAAAGCTGTTCATTTGGAATTACAATCAAAGAATCAACCTGTTCATGCAAACGTTCAAGCCCTTCTTTTGCCTGACGCATTCTAACATTTCCTTCAAATTCAAATGGAGTTGTTACGACAGCAACAGTAAGACATCCAAGTTCTTTCGCAATTTTTGCAACCACAGGAGCTGAACCAGTTCCAGTTCCACCGCCCATCCCGGCAGTAATAAAAACCATATCTGCACCGCGCAAAGTATTTGTTATTAATTCTTTATCCTCTTCTGCCGCCTGTTCACCAATCGAAGGTTTGCCACCTGCTCCTAAACCTTTTGTAACTTTTTGACCGATTGCAAGTCTGGTAGGAGCACGAGAACGGTTCAAAGCCTGCAAATCAGTATTCAAAACAATAAATTCAACATTGCTCAGTTCACGTGAAATCATGCGGTTTACAGCATTTGAACCACCGCCTCCACAACCTACAACTTTTATGACTGTAGGATTTCCTCTCAAATCATCATTGTACTCATTTGAATCAACATAAGAATCATCATCGTTTACTATAGAAATTCCCAAACCACCCATATTTTCCTCCCTTAGAATTACCATATTCACAAAACTTAATCAGATTTTGAACCTGCCAAGCAAATCATACAAAACAATTGAATAAACATTCTCCAAACTCTTAAAACAATTTTTTTATCATGGATTTAAAAAATCCATCTCCACCTTTTTTAACTGTTTTTTTGCCCGATGAACGTTTTTTACTCCTTTTTAAATCACTTTTTTGAAGCATCGACTGATAAGAAACAACAAGACCAATTGCAGTTGCAAAATCTGGTTTTCTATAATCTTCTTCGATGCCACCCAGACTGTCAGGATAACCGATTCTGACAGATGAAGTTTTGAAAACATGCTGTGCAAGATCCACAACACCTTCCATCTTTGCGCCGCCTCCAGTTAATATAATATTACCCGAAAGCTGTTTGATAGAATCTTTTGTATTTTTGACTACAGCATTTTTTACCATCACAAAAATCTGTTCCATTCTAGCCTGAATTATCTGACAGATTTGAGATTGCTTTGTAATTTCAGGAGCTTTTCCACCCACTCCAGGCAAAATCACTTCAAGATCATTTTCAGGATTAATATTTGGAAGCCAGCAGCAGCCTGATTCAATTTTAATTTTTTCTGCAGCCTGTGTCGTAATTCCTGTAACAATTGCAATATCGTTCGTAACAAGATTACCACCAACAGGAATTGACGCCGTGCTAATTGGCGCACCTTTAAAAAGTACAAGTACATCAGTTGTTCCAGCACCCAAATCAATAAGGATTGACCCCAATTCCATTTCATCCTGATGACATACTGAATGAGTCTGTGCCAAAGTTTTAAGCATGACACCGCCAAGAAAATAATCTGCACGAGAAATACATGAACGCAGATTCTGAATTATTGATTTTGAAACAGTAACTATGTGAACTTCTGCTTCCAGCCTTGTTCCCATTCTATGAATAGGATCTGTAATACCACTCACTCCATCAACAATAAAATTCTGCGGAATTACATGAAGTTTTTCTTTATCATCCGAAACTTTAATTGCAGTAGCACTGTCAATAACACGCTGAATATCAGCAGGACCAATTTCTTTTGTAGATTTATTTGTGCTGGAAACAGGAACAACACCTTTCGAATTCTGACTTTCAATCAATTCTCCGCCCACAGCTGTGACCACAGATTCAACTGTAGTTCCTGCATTCTGTTCTGCAGCATCGATTGCTTCTTTAATTGCATTTTTTGCATCTTCTATATTTACAATGACGCCGTTTCTTAAACCTGCTGATTTTTTTTGAGCTGTTCCAGTGATTACCATTCTGTTTGTTTCAGGATCAATTTCTCCAATGGCAACACGAATCATGCTTGTTCCAATATCAAGACCAACAATTTTATTCTCTGTCATAATACTTCCTCAAAAATCATATCTACGTCAGATTTCAACACAACAAATATTATTTTCCAATATTTTCACTTTTATTTGGAAAACATTTTAATCTTAAAAAACTCCGCGTTAGCGGCTAGCCATATATGGCGAGAATCCAAGTTTATAAAGTACAACGCACGAAATAAACTTTTGTGATAAAATTTACACGGATGAAATTTTTATCACACCTTCTTTCTATCTATAATATCAATTATTTAAAATAATTTCATCATTTTTTAATTGTTTTTTTGTTCTATAGGAAACTGAACCATACCTTAAATCAATTTCACAAACATCAGAACCAAGCTGCTTTACAACATCAAGAACAACCATCATATATTTTAAAGCTTCTTCATTCAAAGAACGGTCAGTCAACACCTTTATATGCGACTGAGAAGGTATCAGCGCCAGTTCATAATTTCCAAATTCCTTTGGCTGAACACAAATTTCAGAAATTCCTGCAAAATAAGATTGAGGAAGTTCACTGATTTTTGTTATCTGATCAATCAAAGGCCGATACTTTGACGGAATTCTCATTCCTTGAGCCAGATATTCAATCGGCAGCCCAGAAATAATCGGAATTTTATTTGAATCGATATTTAGACCTTTCTTTCCTTCAAAAATCACACCATTTTTATCAATCTGCATTGCAACAGTGTCATCTTTCATAGTCACAAAAGTAAGTGCAACAGGTTCTCTTTCCACAATATTAATAAAAACTTTATCAGGAAACTTTTTTTCCACTACGACACTTTCAATTTCAGGATTTGAAGAAATCAATGCATTTGCTTTTTCTACATCAAAAGTATGCCAATTATCATTGCTCATCGACAAAATCATCTGCCCTATATCCTGAGCACTAAATCTGTTTTGTCCAGAAACTGTAATTTTTGGGCTGGAAAAACCAGGCATAATAACTTTATAGTAAACAAACTCGCCGGCAAGAACAAGGCACAAAATCACAAACACAACTTTAATAATTTTGATTTTCTTCTCAGTTTTTTCAGATGTTGCACTGTTATTAATATCTGCGCTGAGAAAATAATCTTTGTCTAAATATTCATCCGATGGTAAAACACTAATATCACTCATACTTCACCTACTTTTTATGATAAATATGAAAAATCTTCTAAACTGACTTCGTCAAATTCAGAAAGATTTTCAACACTTTCTTCTCCTCTTGATGTATTCAAAATAAAACCGCACATAGCAAGTGTTACGATAATCGATGACCCTCCAAGTGAAAAAAATGGCAGCGGAATTCCTGTTGACGGAAGCAAACCGCACACAACCATAATATTTACAATAGATTGCATAAAAATGACAGAAACACATCCAAATCCAGCAAAAGATGAAAATCTGTCATTACAATTCATTGCACTTTTATAACCACGCCATGCAAAAAACAAAAGCAAAAGAATGTAAGCAGTTACACCCACAAATCCCATAGCTTCTGCCCAGCCTGCAAAAATATAGTCAGCCTGATTTTCTGGAATTGAATTAATTTTCACAAGTCCAGAACCGATTCCGCTTCCCCAAATTCCACCAGCACTGATTGCTGTTTTTGCAGCTCTCGCCTGATAATTAAGCGTAGAATTAAACTGATCAGGATGAATCCAACCCAAAATTCGTTTAATTCTGTATCTTTCCAAAAACATCGCTATGATGGCAGTAGGAATTGCCAGAATCGAAAAAGGAATCAGCCACAAAAGTTTCTGCCCTGCCACAAAAAATAGCAAAATTCCAATCAACAGAATAAAAAGACTTGTTGACATATCTTTTTGCAGGATTACAACACCCACAAAAATAACAAGAACAATTACACTAGGCAAAAGATTTTTATCATCAGGATTTTCAAGCCTTTCCTGTTTATCAAAATAATTTGCCAGAAATAACACAATAGCAAACTTCACTAGTTCCGACGGCTGAAAACTGAAATTTCCAGGTATTTTAAGCCATCTTCTGGCTCCATTTTTTTCAATTGAAAGCGGTTTTATAAAAGTTAAAAGACACAAAATAAAAGAAACAACAACAATTAATCCAATTGCTTTTCTTATAACTTTTATATCCGTAAATAAAAAAATAAAGAAAAGGACAAAGCCGATTGCCGAAGAAATCAACTGTCTTCTTACATAACCAAACGAGTTATTTGTAAAATGATTTTTTGTACATGCAAATAAAGTAAAAATTCCAAGTCCCCACAAAAGCAGAATAGAAACAACAAGCCACATATCAACTTTGTGGTAATTTTCAGAGGGCTTTTTTGCATAAAAATTAAACTCGCTCACTGGATTTCCCCCTCATTTTTCAAAAGCACAAAATAAGGAATAAGTTTATCCAATTCCATGCTGTGAGAACCTTTCAAAAGTACAATTTCATTTCCATTCACTTTTTCAAGAATTTTTTCACCTATAATTTCAAAATTTTCAGGAGAACTTTCATCAAACAAAAGAACATTTTCCGTATTTTTGATTACGTCATAACATGCCTTCATTTCCTTACCAATCAAAAATACAAAATCAGGAGATATACTGTTAATTTTTTCACCGACTGCTTTATGACTTTTCTCAGACTCATCGCCAAGTTCTTTCATATCAGCAAGGACAAAAATTTTTTTTCCATATGATTTTTTATCAAGATTCTGACAGAAATCAAGAACCTTTAACATAGAATCAAGATTTGCATTGTAACAGTCTTTTATGAGAACACAATTTTTTTGATTTTTTAATTCAGTTTTCAGAATTTCCATTCTGCCACCGACAGAACAAACATTTTCAAGACCATTTTTGATGGAAACAGCATCAATTCCAAGTTTTTTTGCAAGAGCAACAACTCCAAGTGCATTCTGATAATTATACTCTCCCGAAAGACTCAAATGAATTTTCAATCCATCCACAAAAAACTCAGTTCCAAAAAGTCCCAGATTTTTTCCAAATTCCACACCACTTCGCAAAGTATCTACATTTTTTCCGAATTTGATTTTTTCCCCTTTCACATTTTCCAAACAAAAATCTGCAAAATCGTCATCAGCTGGAACAAAAGCAGCTCCATCTTGGGGAATAAAATCAAAAGAATGTCGTTTTTCCCTGGCAATATTTTCACGAGTTTTTAAAATTCCAATATGCGCCGTCCCGATATTTGTGATGATACCGTATTTTGATTTCCAGACCTCAGAAATCTCTTCAATTTCCCCAAAACGGTTCATTCCCATCTCAAAAATGCCGATTTTCTCATTTCCATTGATTTTAAACACCGACAAAGGAAGTCCAGTTTCCGAATTAAAGTTTCCTTTCGTGTATGCAACATTTTCTTCGCCAAAATATTCTTTGCAAATACTCACAAGCATTTCTTTAGTCGTAGTCTTTCCGCTTGAACCAGTAATACTCACTTTTATCATACTGCTGCATTTTTTTTCAACATAAGCTTTTGCAGCCGCCTGCAATGCATGCAAAGTATTTTCCACTTTTACAAAACATACAGTCTTATTTTTTTCAGCAAGTTCATCATAAAAATCTGATTTTTTTTGATATTCACTTTCATTCAAAAGAATTACACCAGGCTTTTTTTCAAGCACAGAAGGAATGAATTTATGACCATCTTGAAATTCACCAAGCAGAGGCACAAACATTGCTTTTAAATCTTGAGAAATATTTCTACTGTCTGTCTGTACATCACAAAAAAAACATTCTGCATTTCCACAGCCAATTTCTTTGCCCTGCACTGCTTTCAAAAGTTCATCTTTTTCAAGTAAAGTTTTCATTTTTTTTATGCCCTCCGCCTGAATAAAACTCCATTTCAAATTATTTTTTTTCGCCCGTCATTTCAACACGCACAATATCATCCGCTTGAGCTTTATGCATTCCAAGCTCATCAACAGCCATTTTTTCAATTCTGTCAGCACTTGAAAGAACCGAAATTTCATTGACAATTTTTTTATTTTCTTCAAT
>CAMEET010000103.1 GCA_945915085.1 uncultured Treponema sp.
AGTTGTATTTTTTTTAGAATTAGTATTGACAACTTGGGGCCTTATATGTGTTATAAAAAATAACAAACGCATTATGTGGACTTTTCAATATTTATTTAAATAACAAAATTCAGTTATTTGAATAAATATTGATTTTTTAAACAATAATGATAAAATACAATTTGAGAGTTAAATAAGTTTTACGGATGTACTGATGAAAAACGTAGCTTTGATAACTGGTGCTTCAAGTGGCATTGGTTTTGATGTCGCTCTGCGTTTACTTGAAAAAGGATACACAGTGTATGCAGCGGCCAGAAGAACTGAATTAATGGAAGAAATAGTTCAGAAAGGTGGAAATTCCATTCATCTTGATTTGAATGATGACAGTTCTATTTCTGCCTGTGTAAATAAAATTCTTCAAAAAGAAGGAAAAATCGATTTACTTATAAATAATGCTGGATACGGACTTGGCGGAAGTCTGGAAGATATTCCTTTGGAAAAGGCAAAACAGCAGTTCGAAGTAAATGTGTTTGGAATGTTTAGAATAATCCAGCTTGTGTTACCATCGATGAGAAATCAAAAATCGGGAAAAATCATCAATGTATCGTCAATGGCAGCAAGGTTCTCTACACCTTTTACAGGCTGGTATCATGCTTCAAAATACAGTGTGGAAGCTTTGTCAGACGCACTTCGCATGGAAGTAAAAAAGTTCGGAATAAAAGTTGTGATTGTAGAACCTGGATTAATCAAAACAAATTGGGGAGTAATTCACAGTGACAATATTCAAAAATATTCTGGTTCAACTGCTTATGCAGAATATGCAAAAGATGTATCAGATTATTTTAGAAATTCTTACACAAAATCAAAGTTTATTACAAAACCAGAAATCATTTCTAAATTAATAGTAAAAATCGCTTTCAAAAAAAATCCCCGCCCGCGTTATATAAAAGGAAAAAATGCACATACATATATTTTTGCAAAATCTGTTTTACCAACAGTAATTTATGATAAGTTTTTGACACTTCGTTTTTTCCTTGAAAGATTTAAAAAATAAAAAAAAGTGGAGAAAAATTAGAAAAAACTGGATTTGATTTAAATAACATTATGTGATATAATCGAAACGTTATTTTTGTAACGTGTTTTATGGAAATAATTCTCTGGAGAGTCTCCTAATTTTTTGGAGCGCCGAAGGGTTAAGACTATTCAAGTCGATATCTCAGGCAAAGCGGACAGAGTAAAAAAGTGTCTGTTAAACTCTTTGGAGAGCCGGATTTCAGTCTGGCTCTTATTTTTTTTAAACTTTAAGGATAACAAAATGTTTGATCAAATCCTTACAAAAATTGATGACATTGTCTGGGGAATCCCGACAATTGCCCTTATCCTGATCACTGGTATCATTTTGACAATTCGTTTACGCGGTGTTCAGTTTACAAAACTTGGAAGAGGTTTCAAAACTCTTTTTTCTAAAACAGAAGGCGGAAAAGGAGAAGTTTCTCAATTTGCAGCTTTGTGTACAGCATTGTCAGCAACAATCGGAACTGGAAATATCGTCGGTGTTGCTACAGCAATTGCAGCTGGCGGACCTGGAGCTTTGTTCTGGATGTGGCTTGCAGCCCTTTTGGGAACAGCAACAAAATATACAGAATGTATGCTTGCTTCAAAATATCGTGAACATGCTGCAGACGGACACGTTTTGGGTGGACCTTTCTACACAATCGAAAAAGGAATGAAAGAAAGAACAGGCTTGAACTTCAAATGGCTCGCAGTAGTTTTTGCAATTTTTGGAGTTTGTGTAGGTCTTTTCGGTATCGGAACTTTCACTCAGATTTCAGGAATCACAACAGCAGTAAGCAATGCTTTTGACCCTGAAAGCAAACACATTGCATTTACACTTTTCAATAATAAATACACATGGTCAGTTGTAATTGCAGGACTTTTAGTTACATTTGCAGTTGCGCTTGTAATCATCGGTGGACTTAAACGAATTTCAAAAGTTGCAGAAAAAGTTGTACCTGCAATGGCTGTTATTTATGTTTTCCTTGGGCTTTCAATTCTGATTATGAATGCGACAAAAATTCCTTTGGCTTTCACAGTGATTTTCAAAAGTGCATTCGGATGGAAAGCAGCTGCTGGCGGAGCAATGGGATTTGTTTTCAAACAGGTAACAGATTCTATGCAGAAAGGTGTTGCTCGCGGTATTTTCTCAAATGAAGCAGGTCTTGGTTCTGCTCCAATCGCTGCTGCAGCTGCCCAGGTTGATGAGCCAGTTCAGCAGGGAATTGTTTCAATGCTTGGAACTTTCATTGACACAATCATCATCTGTTCTATGACAGGTCTTGCAATTGTAATCGCTTTTTATTGCGGTGACACTTACGGAGAAATCGGTGAATTGAGAGGAATTGCACTTACTTCTGCTTCATTCAGCAAAGTTCTTGGCGGAGACGGACGATCAGTTCAGTTCCTTTTAATGCTTTGTCTTGTATTCTTTGCATTTACAACAATTCTTGGCTGGGATTATTATTCAGAAAAATGTCTTGAATATTTGACAAAAGGAAACATGAAAGTTGTAAAAGTTTTCCGCTGGATTTACATCCTTGCAGTTTTCATCGGACCATATTTCACAATCAGTCAGGTATGGACAATTGCTGATATCACAAACGGACTTATGGCAATTCCAAACTGTGTTTCTTTAATCGTTCTTAGTGGTGTTGCAGCAAAAGAAACAAGAGATTATTTTAACAAATATCCAAAACTGTAATAAATCTGATTTTCAAAAAGTGTCTTAGATAGAATTTATTCTGAGACACTTTTTTCAACTTTTTTTACAAAATCTTCACCCCAATAATCGCAAAGCATTTCATAAGCTTCTTTTTGAATTTCAGGAGCGACAACTGATTCATACTGTAATAAATTATTTTTTAATCTTTTGATACATTCAATTCTTATTGCTTCTAAATGAAGTTTCGAATAGTTTTGTGGATTTTCATTTTGAATTTCATCTATTAAAAAAGTAAAAATCGATGATGTAGAACAGATTTTTTCCCATTTCTCCAAAGAATTAATTATTGTTCTTGATGAAATACCGCTGCTTAAAGAATAATTATAAATTTTTTTATCAATGCCAAAATAACTTTCTGCATAATATGAAATAAAAAAATATTGAAGAAGATCTTCATTCATAGTGCAATGCATCGGCGGAATCTTACTTAAAGCTTCTATATAAATATCTTTTTTAATAAGCTTTCCCCACAAAAATCCACAGTGATTATTATTTAAAAGAAAACCATCAAAAATCTGATTATTTTGCAGTGTTCCATCATAAATATTATTTACAACCCTTTGTTTATTTTCCATCATTTTTTGTTTTTTATCAGATATTTCATTCTCTGTTTCATCAAAGAAAAGGTTTGCTTTACCATGTATTATATCAGCATTTGTTTTTTGAGCAGCTTCAGATAATGTAAGAAGCGCATTCTGTTCCAAAAAATCATCACTATCCAGAATGCATATATATTTACCTTTTGCAGCATAAACAGCAGTACGTCTGGCTTCCAGAAGACCTTTGTTTTTTTCATGCGAAAAAACAGTTATCTTTTTATTATATTTCTTTTCTATTGATTTAATGATTTTTTTTAAATCATTTCCATAATCATCAAATCCATTTGAATTATCATTTACAACAATTATTTCAAAATCCTGATAATCTTGAGAAAAAACACTTTCTAAACATCTGCTTAAATATTTTTCTGTCTGAAATACTGGAATGCAGATTGTAATAAACGGAC
This sequence comes from uncultured Treponema sp., assembly GCA_945915085.1. Taxonomy (GTDB): domain Bacteria; phylum Spirochaetota; class Spirochaetia; order Treponematales; family Treponemataceae; genus Treponema_D. Next base: position 3,765 of record CAMEET010000103.1, read on the forward strand.
CATTTTTTTTCTTCAAAAACACAAAAATATTATATTATTTTTATTATAAAATTGCAATTTTTAAATAATAGACAAGTATTTGCTTTACTAAGTTTAAAATATACATTAAAATTATTGATATGATGGATGATGCTAACGAGTTATTATTCGATTTCCTAAATAATCAGGAATCTTCATTTACGTCAAAAGATTTTCAGAATTTTGTAAAACAAAAAGGCGGTAAGAGAGTTTCTTTGCAAGCCATTAAAGATATTTTAGAAGATTCCGATATGGTTTTTCCTCTGGTAAAAGATGAATACATAACCAGAGCCAGTGCTTTTGAAGGAAGATGGTTTAGTTTTAAACCTTCAAAAGAGGAAGTAAATAAAGGCTGGTTTATGATTGGACATCGTACTATACCATTTATAAATCCTGGAATTTCTCCTGACACTATTACTATTTATTCGAATTCCAAAATAATTTCTTCAAAAGGAGTTGCTTTTTCCACGAATCTTGTTTTGGATACATATGCATTGTATGGTGAAGGGTATTCTCTTTCTGTTATTCTAAACGATCATGAAAATTCAGTTTCTTTGGCAGAATTTCAAAACCTGCCACCTGCTGAAATGACGGTTTCGGCATGGTCTCTTGATGAATTGGCAGGTGATGATAAATTTGAATACGGTGATAGAATTCTTTGTAGAATTATTGACTGGACTGATTGCGTTATAGAATTTCAGGTTTTAAAAACAAAAAAGGAACTTTCACTTTCAGAAGAAGCAATACAGCGTGAAGAATGGTATTCTCGTTTTGAGGATTGTTGTCTGAATAGTTTTGAAAAACAAGGTCCTGGAAATTCCATTGATACTCAACTTGCTTTAATTATTTTGGAAAATCAGGAAGAATTGTGCAATAAAAACTGCGGATCTATTGAAGAATTCTTATTGCATACAAAAAAAGTTTGTATTAAAAATTTTGGAGTTGATTCACGTCTCTGGTATAAAAATGAAAAAATTCCTTATGCAGGAAGATGGTTGTCTGATGTAGAATGTAGCCAATTGATGATTAGAGATTTTGTAAATACTTTTACACCATTAGTTTTTGATTCCTTTGTTAAAGATAATCTGTATAATATTTCAAAGAAAAAAGAATCAGAGACTTTTGAAGAAATAGTAAAAAAGGCATGTCCATTTTATGTATATACCAATATGTTAGGAGATAAATCCATCCTCGACAAACTAAAAAAACGTAAAGAAATTACAGAAAAACAATATAATCAGTTTATTGATTATCCTATTGCTGACTTAAGAAAGAAAATACTTGATGTTTATATTAAAATCAGTTCTTTTGCTTTTGAATTGGCTTTTTCTAAAATTGATCCAAGAAGATTTCCACAGGATGAAATGATTATACTTTCTCAAATTTTTTCACATTGTGTAAAAATGATAGAGCAGTTGGAATTTGAATTAATGTGGGATATTACTGATTTATCAATTGATGAAATGTACGTAACAACGGAAGGAATGAGCATGACCTTCGATGATATTGAAATTCCATTAAAAAACTCATTAAAACAATTGAGACATGAATTTTTTTCTGTTGTTTGATATTACTCTTCATTCTTTTTTAAATAAATCATTATTGACGGATATTGGAAAAGCTAATGAGAGAATGTTGATATTATAATCATCGAGAAGTATTCAAAAAAGAGTTTATTTAAAAAATGGAGGAATTTTTTTATGGAAAACGAAGTTGATATTGCAAAACTTATACATAAAGGTGGAATCTTTAGAAATGTGGAAGGTGAAACACCTCAGGAAATCTATGAAAAGATTAGTAAAATGATAGATTTACCCGATTGCATGACTTCAGAACAAGTGTATAATGCTTTGTGTGCGCGCGAAGAAGTTTTAAGTACCGCTGTGGGAAACGGAATTGCTTTGCCACATGCTCGTGCGCCAATTATGAAAAACGAAGAAGACCAGAGAATCTGCATTGTTTATCCAAAACATCCGATTGATATGGCTGCTCCTGATGAACGTTCTGTTTATGTTATGTTTGTGCTGCTTACTTACAATCCACAGGTTCATCTTAAAGTACTATCATCTTTGGCAAGTCTTTTTCGTGAAAATAGTTTTAGGAAAGCTTTGGAAGATCAGGCTGATGAAACTACTCTCATGGCTATTATTAATGAATTAATATAAGTTATCTCTAAAAAATAAGAAGATTAGAGAGAATACAATTTTTTTTCAGAGGTTTTATTATGGATAAAAAAGGTATTGAATCGGTTGCACTTTCAATCAGAAGTTTATCAATGGATGCAATCCAGAAAGCAAATTCTGGTCATCCTGGACTTCCTCTTGGAGCTGCAGAAGTGGCTGCTGTTTTGTATGGTGAAGTGATGAAACACAATCCTGCAAATTCTAAATGGTCAGACAGAGACCGTTTTGTTCTTTCTGCAGGCCACGGTTCTATGTTGCTTTACAGCATTCTTCATCTTGCTGGATATGATGTAACAATGGACGATATTAAAAATTTCCGTCAGGTTGGTTCACGTTGTCCAGGGCATCCAGAATATGGTGATACAGATGGTGTTGAATGTACTGGTGGTCCACTTGGACAGGGCGTTTCAATGGCTGTTGGAATGGCAATTGCTGAAAGTATGCTTGCTGCAAAATTCAATACTGCAAAACATACTATTGTAGACCATTATACATATTCATTGGTTGGTGAAGGATGTCTGCAAGAAGGTGTTGCTTCTGAAGCTAGTTCGCTTGCTGGTAATCTTAAACTTGGAAAACTTATTGTTTTCTATGATGAAAATAAGATTTCTATTGATGGATGCACTGACATCACATTTACTGATGATATTGCAAAACGTTATGAAGCTTACGGCTGGCAAGTTCTTCGTGGTGATATGTATGATGTTGAAGGAATGGTAAAACTTATCAATGAAGCAAAAGCTTGTAGCGATAAACCATCTTTGATTATGCTTAAATCTATCATCGGAAAAGGTGCTCCAAAACAGAATACAGCTGATGTACACGGTGCTCCTCTTGGTGCAGAAGGAATTATCGAAGCAAAGAAAAACCTTGGTCTTCCAACAGATAAAGATTTCTATGTTGTTCCTGAAGCTTACAAATATTTCGAAGATAAAAAAGCTTCTTTTGCAAAAGCTGAAGCAGACTGGAATGCAGAATTTGATGCATGGGCAAAAGAAAATCCTGAATTGAAAAAACTTTGGGATGCTTATCATTCAGATGCTGTTACTGATGAAACTGTAAAAGATGTTGAATATAAAGTTGGTGATGCCTGTGCAACCCGCGATGCTTCTGGAAAGGCTTTGAATGTAATTGCAGCACGTTATGCAAATCTTGTTGGTGGTTCTGCTGACTTGATGGGACCAAACAAAACTGCTTTCAAAGCAACTGATAACGGAACTTTCAGTCCTGCAAATCGTGCTGGCCGCACAATTGAATACGGTATCCGTGAATTTGCAATGTCTGCAGTTTGTGCAGGTATTTCATTGCATGGTGGTCTCCGCCCATTCTGTGCAACTTTCCTTGTATTTGCTGATTATCTCCGTCCATCACTGCGTGTAGTTTCTTTGATGAAACAACCTGTAATCTATGTATTCACACATGATTCTATTTATGTTGGTGAAGATGGCCCAACTCATCAGCCAATTGAAACTATGGCTTCTTTGCGTGCAATTCCTGGAGTTCAGGCAATTCGTCCTGGTGACCCAGAAGAATCTATGCAGGCTTGGAATATGGCTTATGCTTCAAAAGATCATCCAGTTTGTATGGCATTTACACGTCAAGCTCTTGCAGTTTATGAAAAAGCTGATAAAAACTGGAAACAGAATATGGCTGAAAAAGGAGCTTATGTTGTTCAAGAAGGAAGTGCTTCTCCTGATATTACAATTTTGGCTTCAGGTTCTGAAGTTAATATGGCACTTAAAGCAGCAAGCCTTACTTCTGGAAAAACAATTCGTGTAGTTTCAGTTCCTGATTTGAAAAAATTTGCAGGACTTTGTTCTTGTTCACAAAAAGAAATAATCGGAGATGCAAAACGCGTAGTTTGCACAGAAGCTGGAATTTCAACAGAATGGCTTCAATTTGCAAAGAAAGAAGACTGTTTCTGTATCGATAGATTTGGTACTTCAGGTCCAGCAAACAAAGTTGCAGAATATTTAGGATTTACTGCAGAAAAACTTGCTGAACTTTT